>NZ_AZAX01000045.1:0-80714 GCF_001021175.1 Marinitoga sp. 1155
ATTTTGAGGTTTCACTTATTTTACAAAATTTTTTATATTATACTTATTTTACTTCCTCAATATATTTCGCTTTTTTACCAACAAAAACAATTATATACTTTTTCATTGTTTCATTTTTTGTATTTAATTCATATGATTTCTTGTATTTTTCTATTTGTTCTTTTGCCTGTTTTATTTTCCTTTTTAATTTTTCTTCTGTGTATTCTTTTTGTTTTATGTATTTTACTTCTATTATCGCTTCATATGGCACTTCTTCATATCTTTTGAACATTGCTATGTCTATATACCCATTTTCTACTGGATATTCCATTTTTACCATTGCATATGGCGTTAGTATTAGATAACTATACATTATTGCTTTTATGTATTTTTCATCTAATCCCATGAATATTCTGTTGTCCATTTTGCTTAGTAGGTTTTCTATTTCTTTGGCAAATGGCTCTATTTTTCCATCTTCTAATATCGTTATTATTGCATTTTCTATTTCATCTGTGTCTATATATTCTGTTAGCCTTTCTTCTATGTATTCTGTGAAGTATTCTGAGAATATTTTTTTCATTGAATAATTTGGTATTTTTAAATATGTCCTTAATCCTTCTTTTTCAAATGTCATAAACCCAAGATAGAATAATAATGATTTTATATCTTTTATTTCTATCCTTTTTCCTGGGTTGAACATTGTTGTGAGTTCTGGTAATGTTGTTCTTCCTGTTAATAGTATTTCATTTAGTAATTTCCCTATTATTTTTTTTGGACTTTCTTTTGCTTCTTGTTTTTCTTTTTCTGTTAGTTCTTTTTTGTTGTTTTTGTCTATTTTTACTCCAAGCAATTCACCAAGACTAAATAAATTCTGTACTTTTTTGTAATCGCTCATTATGTTGTCATCTATTATTTTTTCTGGTGGTTTTTTTTCTGAAAAATATTCTGTTATAAAATAAAATACCATGTCAGGATTATATACTTTTTCTTTTGCGTTTATGTTGAATATATATCCATTATAATTTTCCTGCATTTCTTTTAATAATTTTTCTGAATATATGCCATAATATTCCAATAATTCTTTTACTTCTTCTTCTTTGAATCCAAGCATCTCGTTGAATTTTATATCTATTGTTTTATTTTTAGTTATATTAAATCCACTGGTTAATGAATCCAACATTATTGGGCTTACTCCTGTCATAAACAGCCTTTCTATTATTGTTTTTGTTCCTTTTTTTATTTCTTCATAGAATTTCCTTACAAATCCATGTTTTGTTACACTGTCTTTGAATAAATCAAGGTTAAAACTCAATAGTTCATTTGCAAAGTGATCATATTCGTCTATTAATAAGTATATTGGTTTGCTTATTTCATTCTTTATTCCGTCAAGAAATGAGCCAAGAATATCTGCTGGTTCTGTTAGTTCTTTTTCTATTTTAGTTTTTATTTTATATTCATATTTAAAATTGTCAAGAGAACGTATAACTTTATTTTTAAAACTCTTTATTAATTTTTCTTTATTTTCTGTTTGTATTCCAGAAAAGTCCATATACAAGATATAATAACTGTTTTTTAATGGCGTTGGATTTTTTCCTATGTATAAGTCTTTAAATAATTCTTCAAATTTCTCTGCATAATTGACATCATAATACTTTGCAATTGTATCTAAGAACAATGTTTTTCCAAATTTCCTTGGCCTTAAAAACACTATATTAGTTTCATTCAATGATTCTAATTTTTCTATATATTCTGTTCTATCTATGTAATAATAATTCTGCATTATTACCCATTCAAAATTTTGTTTTCCATATGGTATTTTTTTTCTCATGGCTCACCTCCGGTGTTACACGCTTACAGCGGGTTATAGGTTAAAGATTTAAAATTTTAAAATTAAAACTTTTCAATATTTTCAAAGAAAATACTCATACCTTCAGTAAAGATTAGGATAAAATCATTTTATTTTAAAAAATAAATTCTTAAAATATTTGCAAAGCAAATATTTTCGCTTACAGCGGGTTATAGGATTAAAAATAGATATTAATAAAAAACATCTGAATATTTGCTTGGCAAATATTCACGCTTCCGCTGGTAATTTGATGTCTATATCTATTATATCATAATTATTCTATCCCCATCTTTATAATAATATCTTTATTAGACATTCTAATCTTTATTTTAAAAACTCTATCTTAATGTTCATATGAATTTAAAATATTGGTTTAGAATAATAAAACTCAAATTGGAATTTTGATTGATGATATTTTTAAAATAGTGTTTCCAAAATACAGCTTATCTTTAATATTCATTATAGGAATTATTTTGTTTCTCAAATTAATAACCCCTTTCTATTTTATTTGCTATTTCAAAGGCCTTTTTCAGCTTTTCTTAGAAAATCAAGTTGAAGATAGAAGAATATAAAAAATAAAAATTATTATTTAGACATCGTAATTATTATTTTTTCGAAGCAAAATATGTTAGAGTTAATGAATGAAAGACATTTTTTAACCGCTTACAGCAGTTAAACGGTATTCTATTTTATAGCTATTCCTTTGTTAAGGATTTGTTATTTAATTTCTATGATATAATGAACATTTCTTTATTCCTGTTTTATATGTTATAATTATTTTGAAAAGTGAGAATTGGGGGTAAAGAAATGAATGAACAAAAGATCGTAAATTTATTAGGTTTTGCTGCTCGAATGCGAAAAATAATTTTTGGAAAAGATAATATAAGAGAATATATTAGAAATCCAAAGAGAAAATCAAAATTTATTATTATAGCTTCAGATGTTGGTGAATCAATAAAAGAAGAGACTATAAAAAAATGTAAGACATATAAAGTCCCTTATGTTTTATTAAAAAACTTTTCTAAAATAGATTTAGGAAAATCTCTTGGTAAAGAGGAAATTAGCGTGGTAGGTGTGTTAGATGAAAATATAGTTAAAGGAATTAAGGATGTAGTGAATGCTGGAGGTGATTCAATTGTCTAAGACGCGGGTATATCAATTAGCTAAAGAATTGGGATTTCAGGCTAAAGATTTTTTAGAAGAATTAAAAGACTTAGGATACAATTTAAAAAGCCATATGTCTTCATTGGAAGATGAAGATGTTAAAACAATAAAAGAATACTATAAAGAGAAATTAAATGAAAATAAGAAAAAAGAAGAAATAAAAAAAGAGGAGTTCAAAAAAGAAGAAGTTAAAAAAGAAAGCAAATTTGATAAAAAAGATAAACATAAAAAAAATGATAAAAAACATATTCAGAAAAAATCAAAAAATGAAAAGGCAAAATATAAAGAACAAAAGAAAGATGATGATGAAATAAAAGAAATAAAAATTAAAAAATCTGAGTTAAAATTAGATATATTAGCTCAAAAGTTGGGAAAAGGGCAAAATGATATTATAAAAGAATTTTTTATGAAAGGTAAGGTCTTAAGACCTGGTCAAGCATTAACAGAAGATCAGGCAGAAGAAATCGCTATGATGTTTAATGCATTATTGGAAATAACTGAAGAAAAGATTGAGAATCAGAAGAAACACTCGGACAAAGTAGATCCAGAAGAAGTTTTGAAAGAAAGATGGGCGAAATTATATGAGGAAAAGGAAGATAAACTCATAGAAAGAGCTCCAGTTGTTACTATTATGGGACATGTTGACCACGGTAAAACCACATTGCTTGATAATATAAGAAATACAAAAGTTGCTGAAAAAGAAGCTGGTGGTATTACACAATCTATAGGTGCTTATCAGGTTAATTATGAAGGTAAAAAAATAACATTTATTGATACCCCTGGACACGAAGCTTTTACAGAAATGAGAGCAAGAGGAGCGCAGGCTACAGACATAGTTGTTTTAATAATTGCGGCAGATGACGGAGTAATGCCTCAAACAATAGAAGCATATAACCATGCAAAAAATGCAAATGTGCCAATAATTGTAGCTATTAACAAAATAGATAAACCAAATGCAAATATAGATTTAACAAAACAACAAATGGTTGCAAAATTAAATCTAATACCTGAAGATTGGGGCGGCGACACAATAACTGTGCCAATTTCTGCAAAAGCCGGTCAGGGAATAGATGAACTATTGGAAATGATATTGCTCGTTTCAGAAATGCAGGAAATAAAATGCTATCCTGAAGGTTTAGCTCGTGGGGTTATTATAGAAAGTAAATTGGATAAGTTTTTAGGACCAGTTGCAACAACTATAATAAAAGATGGAAAATTAAAAGTTGGAGATTATTTTGTTGCTGGTAGTACCTTTGGAAAGGTTAGAAGAATGATAGATCCAAATGGTAAGAATGTCAAAGTTGCCGGACCTTCAGATCCAGTTCAAATATTAGGTTTTGAAGAAGTCCCTGATATGCATTCAATATTATATGGAGTAAAAACTCTACATGAAGCAAGAGAATATGTTGAAAAGAAAAAGGTTCTTGAGGAAAAAGTTGTTCAAAAAAGGCACATAAGACTTGAAGACGCTTTGAGAATGATGAGAGAAGATGGGGAACAAAAAACATTAAATATAATTTTGAAAGCTGATACATTTGGTTCATTAGAAGCTTTAAAGAATGCTATTGCAAAACTTAAAAATCCTGAAATAGAATTGCAGGTTATTCATGGTGGAATTGGTGCAATAACAAAAAGTGATATTATGCTTGCAACAGCCTCTGATGCCGTTGTTTTAGGATTTAGAGTAAAAGCAGATAGTGGAGCGGTAAAATATGCAGAACATGAAAATATACAAATCAAAAAATACGATATTATATTTAATCTAATAGATGATTTAAAGAAGGCCTTACAGGGAATGTTAGAACCTGAGGAAAAAGAAGAAATTACAGGTTTTGGTGAAGTAAAGCAGGTATTTAAAATAAAAAAAGTTGGAAATATAGCTGGGATACAATTAAAGGAAGGTTATGTTGAAAGAGACGGTGGGGTTAGATTATACAGACAGGGTAAATTGGTTTATGATGGTAAAATAGAATCATTAAGACACTATAAGGATGAAGTAAAGAGAATAGATGCTCCAAAGGAATGTGGTATAAAAATACTGAATTTTGATGATATTAACGATGGCGATGAAATGGAATTTTATAAATTTATTCAGGTGGAAAGAACTCTGGAATTTGGAAAAGATGAATAATAAATATCTTTAAAAAAGCTCGCTTTTAGCGAGCTTATTAATATAGGGGTGAGTGTTTTGAGTAATTCCTTAACTGTTCCACTTTCTTCTGCTAGTTTAACAGATGCAGAAAAAAGGATAATAAATAAAATCTTTGATAGAAAACGTCTTGCACTTGGATCTTACTTGAATAAATTTGAGGAAATTATGAAAAATTATTTTAAAGTTAAAGAAGCAATAGCAGTTAATAGCGGAACATCAGCCTTGCATCTTATTTTAAAAGCTTTGAATATCAAAGAAAATAATGGTATGATTGTTACACCATTTACATTTATTGCTTCTGCAAATGTAGCGCTATTTGAAAGAGCACATCCTGTATTTATTGATATAGACCCATATAATTATAATATTGATCTTGATAAAATAGAAGAGTCCATAAAAGATTCCAATCATCCAATATATAGGCGAATAAATAAACTTAATGATATTAATTTTTTTATGGGTGTTGATATATTCGGGCAACCAATAGACTGGGATAAAGCTCTTGTGTTATGTAAAAAAAATAATTGGAAAGTCATCGAGGATTCATGCGAGGCGATAGGTGCAAAATACAAGGGAAAATATGCAGGGACATTTGGTGAAGCGGGAACATTTGCATTTTATCCAAATAAACAAATTACTACAGGTGAAGGCGGTATGATTGTTACGGATAATTTCGAATTAGCAAAATTATGCCGTTCTATGGCAAATCAGGGAAGAGGAGATTCTGAAGAATGGCTGGAGCATGTAAGATTGGGATATAATTATAGAATGGATGAACTTTCAGCAGGGCTTGGATATATTCAGATGAAAAGATTGGATGAAATACTGGAAAAAAGAGAACAGGTTGCAAAAAATTATTATCAGTTATTTAAAGACGATAACAGAGTAATTTTACCTAAAATAGAAGAATATACAACAAAGATGAGTTGGTTTGTTTTTGTTGTAAGATTATCAATTGATTGGATTTCTGAATTTATTGATATTCCAGAATATGTAAAAAACGGAAATATACCTTTATATATAGATGTTGAGGATAGGAAAAATTGGGGAAATTTATTAAAAGAAATAAAAAGTATTACTTATGATGTAATAAGCAGACTTAACATGAAAGGAATTCAATCCAAAAATTATTTTTCTCCTGTACACTTACAAAAATTTTATAGAGAATTATATGGTTATGAAGAAGGTGATTATCCGGTTACAGAACTGATATCATCATTAACTATAGCAATACCATTTTATACGGATTTAACAATTGATAAACAAAGATATGTAGTACAAATGCTAAAAAAAATACTGAATGAGTTTAAAAAGTAGGGGAGAAAATGAAAAAGAAAATAGAATTAATGACAATAGATTATATAATTTTTCTTTTAAGTTATTTTATAGCATTATTTTTTAGATTTCAAACAGATTTTATTGAAATGCAAAAATATATATATCCCGTTATACTTTTTCCAATTATTATGGTTCTGGTAATGTATTATCATAGAATATATGATCATATATGGCGTTTTGCCACATTAAAAGAAATAAAACCCATCATTTATTCCTCGTTTTCAGGATATTTATTGAACTTTTTGATTATAGAAGCATTAAGAAGATTATGGTTTTATAATCTTGTAATACCCATTACTGTTGGTTTTATAACTGCATTACTGGGAGCTTTATTAATTATTTTCAGTAGAGTTTGGTGGTTTTCAAAGCAACGGAATAACAACACTCAAAATAATTCAAATAAAAAGATAATTATAATAGGAGCTGGTGAAGCTGGAGTTGAACTTTTAGACGAATTTTTAAGACATCCTGAATATGGAAAAGTTATTGGTTTTTTAGATGATGATGAATCAAAGGTTGGTAGAAAAATAAGAAATATAAATGTACTTGGAAAAACCGATGAAGTAATGTCTGTTGTAAAAAAATTTGAAATCAATGAAGTAATTATAGCCATACCTTCTGCTACATCCGAGCAATTAAAAAATATAATAGATAGAATAGACACTAAAAATGTTAGATTAAAAACATTACCAGGAATTTTTGAAATACTAAATAATAAAATATCACTTGGTTTCTTAAGAGATGTAAATATAGAAGATTTATTGGGAAGAAAGGAAATAAAAGTAAATTTTGAAGAAATAAAGTATTATATAACGGGTAAAAACGTTCTTATCACCGGAGCAGGAGGAAGTATCGGATCAGAAATCTGCAGACAGATTGCAGCATTTAATCCTGAAAATTTGCTAATCTTAGGACGTGGAGAAAATAGTATTTTTCATATATCAAAAGAACTTAAAGAAAAGTTTCCGAACTTAAAAATAGTAGAAATTATAAGTGATGTAACTAATGAATATAGGATAAAACATATATTTAATAGATTTAATATTGATGTTGTGTTTCATGCTGCAGCACACAAACATGTTCCTTTAATGGAAAAAAATCCTTCAGAAGCATTCAGGGTTAATGCATATGGAACATATATACTTGCTAAAAATGCTATAGAAAATGGAGTAAAACGCTTTATTTTTATATCAACAGATAAAGCAATTAATCCAACATCAATAATGGGAAGTTCAAAAAGATTTGGAGAAATAATAATCAGATCTATAGCAAGATATTCTGATACAAAATTTGGAATTGTGAGATTTGGAAACGTTTTAGGAAGTAGAGGGAGTGTTGTTCCTATATTCAAAGAACAGATAGAAAAGGGCGGACCGGTTACAGTAACACACCCTGAAATGAAAAGATATTTTATGACAATTCCTGAGGCGGTTGCATTAGTACTGCAGGCTGGAGCCTTTTCAAATAAAGGTGAAGTATTTGTTTTAAATATGGGAGAGCCTGTATTGATAGATAAATTGGCAAAGGATATGATAAAACTTTCAGGGTATATTCCTGATCAGGATATAGAAATTGTGTATACTGGTATTCGTCCAGGAGAAAAATTATATGAAGAATTGTTTTTAGATTCTGAAGAATTCTTAAAAACAAAAAATGAAAGAATATTTATACTAAAAGAAAACAATATATTAAATAACTCGGAATTGATAAAACTTATCGGAGATATAGTAAAAATATTTGAAGAAAATGATTTTAAAATGGCAAATAGATTGATAAAAACCTATATACCAGAAGCAACATCTGAAATAAAATATGATATAGCTTATTGATAAGAGGTGTGAAATGTTGTACTTAACTGTTTTTTTATTATCTGTAGCAATTACCTATATTATGATACCTGTTGCAAAAAAATTCGATATCGTGGATAAACCAGATGAAAACTTAAAAATACATCAAAAAGTTACACCGTATCTTGGAGGAGTATCTATATATTTATCAAGTATATGGTTTATAAAAGATATTAGATTTATTATTTTTGGAACATTGATGCTAATTTTGGGATTAATGGATGATATATATAATGTTTCTCCAAAATTCAGATTGTTTAGCGAGCTTATAGGAATTGTATTGACATTGATACCTTTTTATAACTCTATTGGTGTAATATATTTTATTATATTGACGATACTTGGAGTTACTTTAATAAATGCTGTTAATATGATAGATGGTATGGATGGGATTTGCGGAGGAAATACACTATTTGTTATATTATTTTTAAGTATAATTTCAAAACATTTTGATTACGTATATATAGTTATGGCTATTATTGGCTTTTTACTATTTAATTTTTATCCCGCAAAAATTTTTCTTGGTGATGCAGGTTCGTACTTTTTAGGATATACTATATTCTATTTAACTGTTATAATGGTTTCAAATCATGGTTTTGGCGGTTTTGCAATTTCTGTAATAGTTTCAACGTTATTTTATACAGATATATTTTTCAGTTTTTTGAGACGAGTCCTGAACAATCGCTCACCATTTTCTGGAGATAGGGATCATATTTATGATAAAATAAAAAGAAAGTATAATACCACTATAAAAAAAACTGCAATAATTACATATATTTTTTCATTTTTATTTGGTATAATTGGAATTATAAGTTGGGATTACCCTTATGTTGGATTAGGATTGGCAATAATCGAATTTTTATTTTTAGGAATATACCTAAAATTATATTCCTATAATTAATGGAGGGAAAATATGGCCTTATTAAAAGGTATAGATGGATCGTATTTTGAATTATATCCAAAGGTTATAAAGAAATTCTGGTTCGCAGATTCTATTGATGATGATGTAGAAGAAAAATATATATTTGAAATAAAAGCCAAAACAGGTAATTTTATATGGAAACCTGATGAATTTAGTGTTGAAATATCTAATTCAATAGATGTGGAGCTGGAATATATTCCAACACTTTTAACGATTTTTAGATTAAACAAATATTTTAATAGCAGAATGAAAACCATGTTTTCATTTATTTCAACGGATTCATTAATGCTTACTGAGAATATAATAAATCAAGAATTAATGGTTTATACAATAAATGAAAGTGTGGACTTTTCCGCCATTTATATAAATAAAATTGGCAGATATTATGAACATCATTTTATATTTTCAAGATATGATTATCAAAGTGTATTTGATATAAATATTAAAACAACCATGACTGAAATAAAAAAGTTTTATAAATCATTGATAGGTGAATTTAATAAATTCAGATTAAATGTATTACCTGAAATTATAAATCAGGAAGCATTTTTAAAACACGTATCTGAAAGAATAAAGATTGTTGGTTATAATGAATTAAAAAATATTGAAGATAATATCTTTCAATTATATAATATTAATAATTTATCCCAGAGCATGTCACTTAACAATCCTGAAGAATCTTTAAAAACATTCACAAACTTTATAGCAGAAATGAAAAAACAAAAGAAAGATAATGATGATATCGATATAGAAATATTTATGGAAGATGATGAAAACAGTGATGAAAACGAAACATTATGGGAAATAATAGATGAAATCGAAGAAGAAATACGAAACATGCTCGATGAAAGTGAATATGAAAATGATTATACGTTAAGCCGTGAAGAAAAATTAGAAAGCATATATATTGAAATACAAAAAAGCTATGAAGTGTTTAATAAAAAAGTTTTGGACGATGATGAAGAAAAAAAAGAAGAAAAATTATTAAAAAGTTTAATTCTGATTTATGGTATAGAAACTATTTATGAACTAAAGGATAAACTTAAAGCTGATTTTAAAAAGATAAATTTGGAATATTATATTGAAGAATATTTGAAAAATTCTGATGAAGGAATGATTATGGAGTATAAAAAATGGTATAAAAAACTGATGAAAAAAATAGGAAAAAACTTAAATCAAATAGCATAAAAAACAACATAAATATTTTTTTATTTTATTTTTCGAATCAGGAGGTATTTAGAATTGGCAACAAAAAGTTTTTTTACCAGAGATGAAATATCATATAAAAATCCAATATTTTCAAAAATAAGAACTACCATCGAAACTGCTTTTTATGGAAATAATGTAATAAAGGTTGATTCTCCTAAAGAAGCTTACAAGCTGGCTAAAAATTCACCTGGAACAATTGTTACAGATATTAATGTTTACAAACCAGAATTATTGGCCCTTGATGAAGGAACAAAAATATTGATATTTAATGATGGTGCAATTACAGGAAGATATGCTGCAGGAAGAAAAATAATTGGAGAACCTGGTGTTGACGAAGAAAAATATGCAGAAATAATTAGAGAAGCTGTTTATAAAACAAGATTTAAAAAAATGTACCATGCTATATCCTTTACAGGATTACATGAAGATTTTATAGTTAAAAACCATTTGCTAATACCGGAAGGACATGAGAATATTTTATATAATTGGTTATTGAATTTTCAACCATTAACCGTTGACTTTATAAAAATTTATGAAAAATCCAGAGTCCTGAATGAAGGCGATATATATATTTTTTCTGATCCTGATTGGAAACATCCTGATTTCCCGTTGGGATTATCTTTTTTTGATCCACAACATAATTGTGCTGCAATATTGGGGATGAGATATTTTGGAGAATTTAAAAAAGGAACTTTAACTCTTGGATGGGGAACTGCTAATAGGAATGGTTATGCATCATGTCATGGAGGGCTAAAAAAATATACCCTAAAAGATAATGAAAATTATGTTGCTGCATTTTTTGGACTGTCTGGTTCAGGAAAGTCTACACTAACTCATGCAAAACATAATGGTAAATATGATATAACCGTTTTACATGACGATGCTTTTATAATTTCAATGGCCGATGGATCAACAATATCGTTAGAACCTTCATATTTTGATAAAACGGCTGATTACCCTGCAAATTCTGAGGATAACAAATATCTTTTAACTATACAAAATTGTGGAGCAACATTAGATGAGGAAGGAAGAATAATTCCAGTAACAGAAGATATAAGAAATGGTAATGGTCGAGCATTAAAATCAAAATTGTGGTCTCCAAACAGGGTATATAAAATAGAAGAGTCTATAAATGCTATATTCTGGTTGATGAAAGATCCGGTATTACCACCTATAGTAAAAATAAATGATCCAATATTGGCGTCAACTCTTGGAGCAACATTGGCCACCAAGAGAACATCTGCAGAAAAATTAGCTGAAGGAATTGACCCCGATGCTCTTGTATTTGAACCATATGCCAATCCATTTAGAACATATGCGTTATCTGAAGATTATTACAGCTTTAAAAAATTATTTGAAAAAGGTATACAATGTTATATACTAAACACAGGATATTTTATGGATAGAAAAATTACAAAAGAGATAACCTTATCTGTTATAGAACAAGTAGTAGAAGGGAAAGCAGAATTTAAAAAATGGGCAAATGGAATGGAAATAATGGAGGTTGATGGATTTATACCGGATATGAGCGATAAAAACTATATTTTAAATTTTGTAAGTTCAATGAAAAAAAGACTTGAGTTTATAAAATCTCGGGAAACAGAAAGAGGCGGAATAGATAAATTGCCTTTTGAGTGCGGTGAAACAATAGAAAATTTAATTAATATATGTAAAAAAAATAAAAAAGAGTTATTGGAGGCATAAATGGAACCATTAGCAATATATATAACATTTACCAATTTTTTTACAAGTTTCTTTAAATCTTATTTTAAACCTTTAATTCCATTTTTTATGGAGTATTTTAATGTAAATGAACCAAAAATTTTTGTAATGATGGCATCGATTTTAACACTGGTGTCCTCTTTCAGTCAAATTTTTTTTGGATATATTGCCGATAAATCAAATAAAAAACTCGCTTTTTTATATTTATCAGTACTAATAACAATGGTTCCTATATTATTTTTAGGTTATATAAAGTCGATATGGCTTTTATTTGTAATATTTCTAATTGGATATCTTGGAAGTGCTGCTCAAGAACCTCTTGGAGCAGGTATTAGTGGAACTATTGGAAAAGAAAAGAGTACTACACTCGCTATTTATATGGTAGGCGGAACATTTGGATATGCACTGGGTCCTATATTCATAACCTTTTTTGTCAGTCACTATAATTTGAAAAATGCTACATATATTGGAATTATCGGAATTCTAATTTATACAGTATTATTCTACTTCGCATATAATTATTTCAAAACTCATAAACATTTAAAACCCAAAAATAAAAAAACAAAATTTTTTGAAAGTTTTAGAGGTTTTAAATATATTGCTCCTATATGGTTTTTAACCATACATAGAGCTTTTATTAGCATAATGTTTAGATCATATGTTCCAATAAAATCTAGAATGCTTGGATATGATCTGACAATAGGAGGACTTTTAGTAACATTAGGATTTCTTGCAGGAACATTTTCAAATTTATTAGGTGCTAAATTAGAGGAAAAAAAAGGAGTTAAATTTATAAATCTATTATATTTTTCTGCTTTTTCCATACTGGTATTTTTATTTTCAGCTTCTGAAAACATATGGATACTTGCAATTTCATACATTCTGGCTGATGCATTTATGTTTTTAACTATGTCAGTAAATGTTCATTATGCACAACAATTATTACCTGAAAATAAAAGCTTTGCATCAGGAGCATTAATGGGATTTACAAGAGCAATGGGAAATGTCTTGATCACAATATATTCGTTCTTTTTTGGAAACAATGTAGGATTTATTTTTAATAGCCTATGGATATTCGGTATTTTTGGAATAATATTAACTTTAACATTAATAAAAAACAAATAATCCCTGATACAGGGATTATTTGTTAATAATAAATAGCTTCTTATTTTATTTCATCTAATGAATTTTCAAGGGTGTGCCAGGCGAGAGTAAAGCATTTTACTCTAACAGGAAATTTTGATATTTCAGAATATACTGAAACATTGCCAACTATCGACTCATCAAATTCATCTCCCTGAGCCATTTTTTCTACTTCTTCTAATATCTTTTCTGCTTCTTCTAAAGTTTTCCCTTCAATTACTTCACACAATAGAGCGGCTGATGATTGGCTTACAATGCATCCATGACCACTAAATTTTGCTTCTTTAATAACTTTATCTTCAACTTTTAAAAATAAAGTTATTTCGTCTCCACACGAAAGATTTTTTCCTTCTTCTTTTATAGTTGCATTTTCTATTTTACCCTGAAATTGTGGATTTCTTGCATAATCCAATATTATATCTGAATATAAATCTTCTAAACTCATGAAAACCACTCCTTGATATATTTTAAGCCATCGATGAATATATCCACTTCTTCTTCTGAATTATAAAAATAAAAACTTGCTCTGCATACTGATTTTGTTCCAAATTGTTTTAAAAGCGGTTGAGCGCATAGGTGCCCACTTCTAACAGCAACTCCAAATTTATCACTTAAAATTTGTGCAACATCATGTGGATGAACATTATCAATATTAAATGATATTATCGATATTCTATTTTCTGGGCCATATAATTTTACAAAATTTAATTCTTTTAATTTCTCTACCGCGTATTTTGTCAATTTTTCAGAATGCATTTTTATTGTATCTATTCCTATTTCATTAATATAATCTATAGCAGCTTTCAATCCTACAGCTCCGCCAACATTTGGAGTTCCTGCTTGAAATTTTTCTGGTAGTTCCGCAAAATCTGTTTCTTCCATACTTACCCAGTTAATCATTTCACCTCCATAATGAAATGGGGGTAATTTTTTTAACAATCTTTTCTTTCCATAAAATATTCCTATTCCCATAGGACCTAACATTTTATGACCAGAGAATGAAAGAAAATCTACATCTAATTCACTAACATCGACTCCTAAATGTGGAACCAACTGTGCTCCATCAACATGAACTAAGATATCTCTTTTATGCGCAAATTCTATAATCTCTTTTATTGGTATTATTTGACCTGTTACATTTGAAAGACCTGTAATACTAATTAGTTTTGTGTTTTCGTTCACGTGTTTTAGAAACTCTTCTAATACAAAAATACCTTTTTCAGGATTATAGTATCGTACAAAAAAACCAAATGTCTTTGATAATTGTTGCCATGGAACAAAATTAGAATGGTGTTCAATAGTAGTAATTAAAATTTCTTTGTTATCAAGCCATCCGCTTTTACCTATTGAATATGCAAACAGATTTATAGATTCTGTCGTTCCTCTTGTAAAGATAATTTCATGTGTTTTTGCATTTATAAATTTAGCAACCGTTTTTCTTGAATTTTCATACATTTCTGTTGCTTCATTGGAAAGCAAATGTGCCCCTCTATGCACATTTGCATTATGATAATCATAAAATTCTTTGATTGTATCTGTAACTCTAACAGGTGTTAATGTTGTTGCAGCATTATCAAAATATACTAAATTTTTACTGTTTATTTTTCTTTTAAGAATTGGAAAACTCTCTATCAAATCTTTTTTGTATAACATCATTTAATTCCCCCGCTATCTTAGAATTATATTTATTAATAAAAGATATTGCTGGTTCAAATATTCCTGAAGCAATTTCTTTTTTTGCATCATTTTTACTATATCCTCTGGTCATCATATAATAAAGCTTATCCTCTTCTATGCTTCCAACACTTGCTGCATGACCTGCATTTACTTCGTTTTCATCAACATATAATGATGGATATGCCATAACCTTTGCTTTGTTTGATAATACGAGATTGAAATCCTGTTCTCCTGCGTCTGCATTTTTAGCTCCTTTTTTAATATCCAGATTACCTCTAAAAATAACTCTTGATTCATCCATTAAAACACCATGTCCAAGTATATGTCCAAATGTTTCTGGTGCATAGTATCTTATTAAATAAAACATATCTATAACTTCAGACTCCTGGGAAAGATAATATGGATATACATTTACATTCCCATTTTCCTGAGCCATTCTCACAACTATATGTGGTGCAGTTATTTTTCCACCGATATTTATATCATATAAAGTTAATTTAGCTTTTTTGCCAATATCAAAAAATATATTATCAGTTGAAATATCATTATTATATAAATTAACGTTTATCAATGTTAATTCTGAATTTTCTTTTAATTTCCCCCTTAACGAAGCTATTCTCGAACTACTTCCTTTCGATTTTACAAATCTAATTAATGTTGCTTTGCTGTTTTCCTCCAGATTTATAACTCCCAGATCATATAAAGGATTCTTGTTATCAATTAATGCTTCAAATGCATATATTTCATCTTCTTGATTTTCTTTTGTATGTAAATAATATCCTGCGTTAAAAAAAGTGTCTGTCATTAATAAAAATTTTCTATGTGAACCGTCAAAATCCATTTCTCTTAATATTTCTATTCCATCATTGTCCATATCATTTAAACTAATTAAATTTTCGGAGATCAGCGCATTAAATTCTGAAATATATTTTATTGGATCAAATCCATTTAGTTTTGCTCTTTTCCATTTTGGAAACCCTAATCTTTTATACTCTTCAAATTTATTTATACGAAATTTATTTAATTCTTTATTAGAAAAAAAATTTTTTGCTTCTTCCAATTCTATTATACCATAATCTTTTTCAGAATTTATTTCAGGCACACTCCATTCTGTTGCAAAAAAGTCATTATGATTCAACACTAAAGATTTTTCATACATAAATACACCTCCAATATTATCCCATCAATAAAACAAGTTTTTTATTTCCATAGATCGCTGAACATTCGAGCAAATTAGCTGAACATTCGAGCAAATTAGCTGAATATTCGAGCAAATTAGCTGAATATTCAAAAACCTCATCCAATAGACGACTCTACTTCTAAATTAATTAGCTTATTTAATTCAAGAGCATATTCTAAAGGTAATTCTTTTACAAGCGGTTCTATAAAACCTCTAACTATCATATTTTTTGCATCTATCTCAGATAAACCTCTTGACATTAGATAATATATTTGTTCTTCGGATATTCTTCCGATTTTAGCTTCATGTCCAACGTCAGCATCATCTGTGAATACTTCGATTAATGGAACAGTGTCACTTTTCGATTTATTATCAAGCATTAATGCATTACATTCGACAGATGATTTAGCACCTTTTGCATTTTCTCCTATTTTTACCCAACCTCTATAAAAAGCCCAGCCTCCACCAATACTTATACTTCTTGCATTTATTATTGAACTTGTATAAGGAGCAAGATGAAAAACCTTAGATCCTGTATCTAAATGTTGGTTTGGCCCTGCATAAGTCAAAGTAACTGAACTATTTTTTGCACCTTTACCTCGTAATATAGTCATAGGATACAACATTGTTTTAAAGCTTCCCAATGAACCGGATACCCATTCCATAGAACCTTCTTCATCAACAATTGCACGTTTTGTATTCAGATTATATGTATTTTTACTCCAGTTCTGTATGGTAGAATATTTCATTTTTGCACCCTTCTTTACATATATTTCAACCATACCAGCATGAAGATTTGTTACATTATAAAATGGTGCGGAACAACCTTCAATAAATTCCACTTCCGACCCCTCATCAGCAATTATTAATGTATGCTCCAGCTGACTCATACCTGGATTATTCATTCTGAAATATGCCTGCAATGGAAGAGGAACTTTTACTCCTTTTGGCACATATAAAAAAGAACCTCCGCTCCATAACGCACCATGAAGAGCTGCATATCTATGATTATGTGAAGGAACTAATTTCATAAAATATTCTTTTACCAGATCAGGATATTCTTTTACAGCGCTTTCCATATCAAGAAAGACAACACCTAAATCATTTAATTCTTTCTGTATATGTTGGTACACAACTTCTGAATCATATTGTGCGCCAACTCCAGCTAATGCTTTTCTTTCAGCTTCTGGAATTCCCAATTTCTCAAATGTATCTTTTATTTCTTCAGGAACATCTTCCCATGAAGTTGATTTTTTAGCATCAGGCTTCATATATGCTACTATTTTACTTAAATCCAACTTTCTTATATCAACACCAAAATTAGGTTCATGGTAATTTTCAAATATTTTAAAAGCCTGCAATCTATGTTCTAACATCCATTTTGGTTCATTTTTTGCTTCTGAAATTTCTCTTATTATTTTCTCGTTTAATCCCGGAGGAGTTTTATAAGAATATTTCGCTTCATTTCTAAAATCAAATTTTGATTGATTTATCATCAAATCTTCATAATTTATATCATTTATATCTTTCATATTACCACTCCTTCACTGTATCTACATCAACATATTCACTCAATATATTATAACCCTTTTCTTCTATTTCTTCAGCTAATTTTGCATCGCCAGTATATACAATTTTTCCATCTACATAAACATGAACATAATCTGGTTGTAAATATTTTAATATTCTTTGATAATGTGTAATCATTAAGATACTCATATCATCTTTTTTAAGTTTATTAATAGCATCAGCAACATCACGCAATGCATCTACATCAAGTCCAGAATCGATTTCATCTATAATAACTAATTTCGGTTCCAAAAAGAATAATTGCAATATTTCACTTTTTTTCTTTTCACCACCAGAAAATCCTGTATTTACGTATCTATCTAAAAATTCTGGTTTTATATTTATTTCTTTACATAAATTAATCAATTTTTTATTCAGTTCAATAGGAGATACTTTTTTATCTGGATGCATATGTCTATATGCATTGATTAAAAATTGTCTCATTTTAACTCCTTCAATTTCCTGAGGATGTTGAAAAGTTAAAAATAACCCCATTTTCGCTCTTTCATTTGTGTCTAATTTCAATATATCTTTACCTTCAAATAATATTTCACCATCTATAACTTCAAATTTTGGAGATCCCATGATTACATTTGATAATGTTGATTTGCCCGATCCATTCGGACCCATTAAAACATGTATTTCGCCTGCATTTATATTTAAATTTACCCCTTTTAATATCTCCTTGTTATCTTCTATTACTTTTGCTTTCAAATTTTTCACTTTTAATAACATCTTAATTCCTCCCTTTTTTGTCGTATTTATTCTAATATTATTATACTAAATATGATTATAAAAGTCAAATTATATTTTGTACTTTTTGTAACTATTAAATAAAAAATGATAAAGAAGTTCTTGATGAGATTGTTAGTATGTTTCTATAACAAAATCCCTGGAAACAGGGATTTTGTTATACACTTCTCTATTTTATATATATTTTAATAATACTTCTATTTTTTTCTTATCAAATTTTGTTATCCCGTTTTTTATTTTCGATAAATTTTTTAAATTAAATTTTAATATAAAATGTTCTTTCAGTTTATATTCAACAGAATTATTATTTTCTGGCTTATATATTACAATTTTATCATTTTCGAAAGATAATAGATATAAAGATAATGCAGAAGAGATAGAATTAAGTTCATGTTTTTCCAAATTACAAAATATATTATTAATACTTAAAAATTCCGGGTTTTCTAATCTTATATCCATCAATTGATATAAAAAATCAGATGGATTATTCAAAAAGTAAGTTTTTATGGTATTAATATATATTATACTATTGTTATATATTTTTTTTATAATATTTTCTCGTATAAAATATAAATCTTTTTTATAAAGAAATACTATCGGAATACCAAAAATTTCTGCTATTTCAGAAATATATTTTATGTATTTTTTTGAAAAAATATTTACGGTCAATATTCCTACTTTATTTTTAAATTTTCTTGAATTTTTAAATTGATTTATCAACGTAAATAATTGGTTCAATTTGAAAATATTTAAAGAAATTTCCCCATAATTAATGACATAAAAACAGTTATCATCGTAAATAGGTTCGTTATAATTTTTATAAAATATATTCTTTATTCTTTTAAACAACAATTTTTCAATTATAGTATCAATAATATTCTTCATTTAAATCACCGACTTTTTTCAAAAAAAACTCCAATTTATTATGTAATCTATTTCTATAATAACCATGAAGCATAATGAGGTTATCCTTTGTTTTGTTTATTTCTATATATGCATAAGGAGATTCTTTAAAAATAATATAATTATTTTTATCTGGCCATAAATATGAAATTTGATGTTTTTCCTTATAAATTTTAAATAGTAAAATCGGTATTTTTACAAGAAACATATTTGATATTATAAGATTAAAAAGATAATCATATGATGTATTATTTAATAAATCTATTCTTAAAATAATTAAATCTATATGTCTGACTTTAGCATAAAAATAATTTTCAAACTTAAATCCTTCATGTTGTAACATAAAAAGAATCCTATTTTCATCATTTATATTGACTATTCTATTTTCAAATGAATTCAATTCATCTTCTGTTAAACCATTAAAAATATTTACATTATCTTTATTCAAAATAACAGAAACCCCATTCTGGTCTAAAAAAGACCAGGAATGGGATGTTATATTTAAATTGATATTATCATTTTCAAATTCCATCAAATGAATCGGAGCTCCTGCAAAAATCTTCAAAATATTCCTCCATTTATAAATCCTTTTAATTTTTATTCAAAAATACTTTATATGCATAATATGTTTCATATAAATCTCCTTTTGAAGCTAATTCATATGGTGAATGCATTCCAAATAAGGCTACACCAGCATCAATAACGCTTAACCCCTTTTCGGCAAAGAATTTTGCTATTGTTCCTCCTCCACCTTGATCAACTTTACCTAATTCACCTGTTTGCCAGATAACACCATTTTCATTAAATATTTGTCTTAATTTCCCAAAGACTTCCGCATTTGCATCGTTTGTTGCTGCTTTACCTCTTGAACCAGTATATTTAGCAATTGCAATTCCATAACCCAATTTTGGGGCATTAGCCGGATCATGAACATCTTTGAAATTTGGATCATATGCAGCCGAAACATCTGCAGATAATAATGTTGAATTTATTAAACAATCGTCTATATCTAATTCGATATTAGAACTTCCCTGTAATTTCAATAATTTTTTTATAACTGTAATCCAGAAATGATGTTTGGCTCCTGTATTTCCATCGCTGCCTATTTCTTCTTTATCAGTCAATAATATTGCTGCACTTCTAACTTCTGGATCTGATTCAAGCAATGCTGTTAACGCCGTATACGAACATATTCTATCATCATGCCCATAAGCAGCTATTAAAGATCTATCAAGCCCCACATCTCTAGCCGGAAGTGAAGGAACTACTTCTAATTCCGCTGAAGTTAAGTCTTCTTCCACTATTCCATATTTTTCATGTAATATATTTAAAATATTTAATTTAATGCTATCCTTTATTTCTTCATCATAAGATATTGAAATTGTACCTAATAATAAATTCAAATCTTCTCCTTTAAATACTTCTGATATTTCACCCTTTCTTCTATCAAGATGAGGTAACAAATCTGAAATCACAAATACTGGATCTTCTTCTGAATCACCTATTGAAACATCTATCTTTTCCCCATCGTTTTTTATAACTACTCCATGTAATTCAAGAGGGATATTTAACCATTGATATTTTTTTACTCCACCATAATAATGTGTTTTTGCCATAGCTATACCTGAATCCTCTACTATAGGTTCAGGTTTAAGATCAAGTCTTGGTGCATCTACATGAGCACCCACTAAATTAATTCCATTAGTTAAACTACCTTTTATTTTTATTGCAAATAATGATTTGTAATTATTTACATAATATATTTTATCTCCATCTTCAATTTTGCCTTTTTCTAAAAAATAATTTAACGGTTTAAATCCTTCCTTTTCTAATTCTTTAACTGTATATTCTATAGCTTTTCTTTCTGTTTTAGAATAATCTATAAATTTCTTGTACCCTTTTGAATACTCATCAATTGCCTTTCTATCTCTCTTTTCCCAGACTGAAATTTTTTTCCTAATTAATTTTTCTTGTAGTTTTTTCACATCCACAAATTACACCTCCTGAATTTTTAAATGCTCTCTATATTAAATTGTATCATATTGAAGTTTTTTTTCAAAGTATATATAGAGGTATATAGTTTATATTATTGATTATAAAACCGATTATTCACATTATATAGCTAAAAATAAAGGTTAAAAAATAATAAAATTTTTAGTATAATAAAATTAGTTGTAATGTTAAAATATACTGTCTAAAAAGTCTCAAATGAAACGAAGGCTCGAAGATTGCCCTTAAAATTATGAATGAAAGCCGTCAAAAAAACAGGACGTTTTTTTGAGTGAAGCTTTTTCATGGATGAAAAATCGATGCGACGGCTGAGAATGAATAATTTTAAGGATTAGCAATCGAGCTGTCTGAGTGAATTTGACTTTTTAGACATCGTAATGTTAAAATTATACTATAAAAAATAAGAATAGGGGGAAATGTTATGTCAGAAAAAGTTGATAGAGAAATAACTCTTGATTTAGTAAGAGTAACAGAAGCTGCAGCATTAACAAGCAGTTTACATCTTGGTATGGGGAATAAAAATGCAGTTGACCAAGCTGCTGTTGATGCCATGAGAGGTATGCTCGATTATATCGAAATAAAAGGAACGGTTATTATCGGTGAAGGCGAAAAAGATGAGGCGCCTATGCTTTATATTGGTGAAAAAGTTGGCACATGGGATGAAACAGATGATGAATATGATATAGCAGTAGATCCAATTGATGGAACAAGACTTGTAGCTTATGGTCTTCCAAATGCAATAAGTGTTATGATTTTAGCAGAAAGAGGACGCCTTGCATACTTACCTACATTTTATTCATACAAATTGGCAGTTGGTCCAGAATTAAAAGGTTTATTAGATATCAGAAGCTCAATTCGGGAAAATTTAAGAGTTGCAGCAGCAGCTTTAAAAGTTCCTGTAAGCGAAATAACTGTTGTAGTTTTAAATAGAGATAGACACAAAAGAATTATTGAAGAAATTAGAGAAGTTGGTGCCAGAATAAAATTAATAGGAGATGGCGATATTGCTGCCGCAATAGCAACCGCAATGCCGGATAGTGGTGTTGATATATATATCGGTATTGGTGGATCTCCAGAAGCTGTTTTAGCAGCAGGTGCTTTGAGAACGTTGGGCGGTGAATTACAGGTTCAACTATGGCCTCAATCTGAAGAGGAAAAAGAAAAATTATTAAATGATGGATGGAACTTAAATAAAGTTTATTTCACAGAAGATTTGGCTGGAGGGGAAAATGTACTATTTTCAGCAACCGGTGTAACAGATGGAGATTTTTTAAAAGGTGTTCATTTTTATAAAGGAAAAGCCATTACAGAAAGTATTGTAATGCGATCAAAAACAAGAACAATAAGGAGAATTACAACATATCACGATTTAAGATACAAAACTATAAGATTAAAATCAACTGAAGGTGATTTGAAATTATTGAACATAAATAAAAAAAGAGAAGATTATATAGGAGGCGGAATTTAGTTATGATTGCTTTTTTTACCGATTGGGGAAATGACAGCTATTATGTTGGTGTATGTAAAGCTGTAATAAAGAGCATAAATAAAGATATAGAAATAATAGATGTTTTACATGAAACAAAGAAATTTGATCCTAAAGTTAACGCCCATATATTATATCGGTTTTCAAAAGATTTTCCTGAAGGTACTATATTCTTGAATGTTATTGACGCTGGTGTCGGAAGTAACAGAAAACCTATTATTTTAAAAACACAAAAAAGAAACTTCTATTTTATCGCTCCGGATAATGGCATTTTAACTCTGATTGCAGAGGAATACGGAATTGATAAACTGGTCGAAATTAATAATCCAAAATATTTCTTTAAGAAAAATTACTCAACCACTTTTCATGGAAGAGATATTTTTTCTCCTGCAGCAGCATATCTTTCAAAAAAAATTCCAATTGAAGAATTCGGGGAGGAAATAGACACGATTAATTTATTTAGATATAAACCTCCTGAAATAAAAAGCGAAAGTTTGGAAGGAGAAATAGTATTTTTTGATACATTTGGAAATATTCAAACAAATATTCCTGCTGAATTTGGTGAAACCATGTTCAAAAAAGATGATTCCGTAATAATTCATATAGAAAATAAAACATTTAAAGCTTATTATGAAAGAGTATTTAGTGATGTATTGCCTGGAGAATTGTTAATACATCCTGAAAGTTCAGGTTTTTTAGAAATAGCTATTAATCAGGGAAATGCAAAAGAATTCTTAAAACTCGATTCTGAAGGAGTGGAAATAATATTAAGAAAAGAAATATCTTAGGTTGGGACTTATCAGAAAAAATATCTATAATGCATACAATTATACTTTTTTTATTTATGTATTTTTTCCGTCTAATGAAATATTGGTACATTCTACCAATTAGTTTTTTTTGTTTATATATTATAGTTTATATTTTTGTCGAAAAGAGGCTTAGAAGAATCGTTCACAAAGGAAATGCATATAGTTCAAAGCATTATAATCTTGAATATTCAGGATTATTACGCGAATTAGATGAAATGATTAGAACATATTCTTTATTACTTTTAAAAGAAAGAGAAGGCTTAAAGGAATATTATGATAAATTCAATGCTATTTTTGATAGTATTGGTTCAGGATTGTTGGTTTTTAATGAAAATGGCATTTTACAAAAATCTAATCAAAGAGCAAAAGAAATATTTTATAATATACCTCTAAAATATGGCATGAAATTATCCAACACATTCATTAAAAGTGGTATAAAATCAAACTTAGAGCCTGGAATATATGAAGTTTATTCAAAAAAATTGAAAAAAAATCTGCAGCTTATTATAAGCAAAAAAAGCAATTTTGTTATCTTAGCTATAAATGATATTACTAATTATAAAAAATTAAAGAAAAATCTTGAAAGCACAAGACATTTTGCAAGGCTTGGTGAAATACTGGCCAATGCGGCTCATGGGCTAAAAACTCCTGTATCCAGACTAAAAATGACTTTTCAAATGTATGAATTTACAAAAGAAAATGAATATTTAAAACAAATGAAAATAGAAATAGACAACATACAAAACTTAATTAAAGAAACTCTTGATTTGTTCAAAGTTACAGAAGATTTTAATAATTTTAGCTTAAACAAAGTAATAAATGATGTAATTAAAAATTTTAGAAATACATATCCACAAATAAATTTTATAGTTCAAAATAATGTAAATATTGAGATAAACAGTGATGTATGGCTGTTCAAATCTGCAATATTTAATATAATTCAAAACTCTATAGATGCGGTTTCAATGAAAGACGGTAAAAGTTTTATTGTTGTAAAAACTCTGGAAAAGGAAAAATGTTATAAAATAATATTTGCAGACAATGGTATTGGTATGACATCAGAGGAAAAACAAAAATTTTTAAAACCTTTTTTTACAACAAAGGAGTATGGAACTGGTTTAGGAACTGTATTTCTGGAACGTTTTATTATTCTTCAAAATGCAAAATTACGTATAAACTCAATTAAAAACAAAGGTACTATATTAAGTATTATTTTATATAAATAAATTTAAAAGTATTATTAAAAATACTATTATAAATACGTTTTATAAACCAGCAAATTAGATTTGCTGGTTTATTTAATGTTAAATTTTCTTTATTTGTAATCATTAAATATCAATGAAATTAGAAAAATATGTTATAATAATATTTAGAATAAAATTAGGAGGATATTATGAAAGAAAAAGTATATATTTTAACATTAGGCTGCCCCAAAAACGAGGCAGATATGGATATTTTAAAGGGTATTTTTTTAAAAAAGGGATATCTTTTAACCAATAATCCAGAAGAAGCGGATTATTCAATTGTTGATACATGTGGTTTTATTGAACCTGCGAAAAAAGAATCTATAAATGAAATATTTAATATAGTTTCTTTAAAAGAAAAAAATCCAGATATGAAGATAATACCAATTGGATGTTTAATTGAAAGATATTACGATGAACTAAAAAAAGAATTAACAGAAGTTGATGGTTTAATAGGTGTCGTGCCACCAGAGAAAATTGTTGAATCTATTGAAAATGGTAATTTTTATTTAAAATTACCAAAGCCATATGATGTATATAAATGTGATTACCGTAGAATCCCGGATACTCCATATGCTTACATTAAAATTGCAGATGGGTGCAACAGAAAATGCGCATTTTGTTCCATACCATATTTTAAAGGAGAACCTGTAAGCAGAGATATAAAAGATATAAAAAAAGAAGCAGAATTTTTAATAAAAAATGGCATAAAAGAAATAATACTTGTTTCTCAAGATAATACGTTATATGGTATTGATTTATATAAAAAACAGGCGTTACCAGATTTATTAAAAGATTTGAATTCAATTGAAGGAGATTTCTGGATAAGAGTCATGTATTTACACCCAGATTTTATTAATAATGAAATTATAGAATCAATAAATACGTTGGATAAAGTAATACCGTATTTTGATATCCCTATACAACATGGTTCAGACAAAATATTAAAATTAATGGGTAGAATCAAAAAAAGTGATGAATTAAAAAATTTAATTTTTAGAATTAGAAATAATCCAGAGGCTATAATTAGAACAACATTAATTGCAGGATTTCCTGGCGAAACAGATGACGATTTTGAAAAATTATTATCATTTATAGATGAAATAGAATTTGACAAACTCGGAGCATTCATGTATTTTGATGAAGAAGGCACTCCATCTCACCTATTACCAGAAAAAATTGATGAAAAAACAAAAGAAAAAAGATTTGAAAAGTTAATGGAATTGCAAAAAGAAATTTCAACAGAAAAATTAGAAAGATTTATAGGTAAACAATTGAAAGTTTTAATTGAAGAAAAAGAAAATAATGTATATATAGGTAGAGCATATTTAGATGCTCCTGAAATTGATGGAAATGTGTTTTTTAAGTCCGAAAGAAATTTAAATATTGGAGATTTTGTGGTTGTTAAAATCTTAAATAGCTCAGAATACGATTTAGAAGGGGTTGCGATATGAACATATGGACAATTCCAAATATTTTGACTTTTATACGAATTTTAGCAACAATACCTTTATTTATTATTACCTATAATGAAAAATTATACATAATAGCTTTCTTCATATATATTTTAGTTTCTTTAACTGATCTGCTGGATGGATATATTGCCAGAAAATTTAATCTTGTTAGTGACTTTGGAAAATTTATGGATCAGATAGCTGATAAAATTTTAATTAATGCATTATTTATAGTATTTTTAGAAATACAGAAATTACCTGGATGGTTTGTTGCGATTATTATAACAAGAGATATTTTCATTAGCGGTTTAAGAATGTTTTTAGCAAACAAAAATATTGTTATTGCTGCTGATAAATGGGGGAAATTTAAAACCTTTTCACAGACAATTCTAATAGCCTCTCTTTATCTAACTGCCATCTGGCCTTTTTTAAGCATATTAAACTCTATTCTAATTATTCTAACTGTGTTTTTTTCTTTATTTTCTGGATATAACTATTTAATAAAGAATTTAGTCTATCTTGAGGGGGAGTAAAATGAATAATAAAAATAAAAGCCTTCGAACATTTATTGCACTTGATGTAAATCAAAGCGTAAGGGACATTTTAAGAGATACTATCTTAAAGCTTGAACGAATGGGTTTTAAGGGAAATTGGACAAAACCAGAAAATATGCATTTGACATTATATTTCATGGGAGATACGCATATTACTAAAATTACAGAAGTAGCCAAAAGGATGGAAGAAAGAATTATGGGTTTCCCTACATTTGCATTTAGTTTAAACAAAATAGGATATTTTAAAAACAAAAATTTTCCAAGGGTTATCTGGCTGGGTGTTGAAGGTGGAAATACATTAAAACAACTTCATAATGAAGTTATAAAGTCATTGAAATTATCAAATATTCAGGTTTTAGATAGCAATTTTCAACCGCATTTAACAGTTGGAAGAGTAAAGAAAGCTCCAGAATTCTGGGAAAAACTCATTAAAGTTTTAGATGTTGAAAAAGTGATTATACCTGTACATGCTGTTCATATATATTCATCGACTTTAACAAGAAATGGGCCAATATACAAAAAGTTGTACACTATTGATTTTGAGGGAGGAATGATTATTAATGGCTAAAAAACCTGCAAAAAAAGAACCTGTAAATAAAGAGGAAATGCTTGATAAATTGGTAAAAGAATTAGAAAAAAATTATGGTGAAGGTTCAATAATGATTTTAGGAAAAGGTCTGGAAGAAGAAAGGAAACTTGATATAGTTCCAAGTGGTGTTCTTTCTGTAGATGTAGCTTTAGGTGTGGGTGGTTATCCAAGAGGTAGAATTATAGAAATATACGGAAATGAATCAAGTGGAAAAACCACGCTTGCATTACATTCAATAGCGGAGGTGCAAAAGAGAGGTGGAATTGCTGCATTTATTGATGCAGAACATGCGCTTGACCTCGAATATGCAAAAAAATTAGGAGTTAATCCTGATACTTTGATACTATCTCAACCGGATTTTGGAGAACAGGCATTAGAAATTGTAGA
This sequence comes from Marinitoga sp. 1155, assembly GCF_001021175.1. Taxonomy (NCBI): domain Bacteria; kingdom Thermotogati; phylum Thermotogota; class Thermotogae; order Petrotogales; family Petrotogaceae; genus Marinitoga; species Marinitoga sp. 1155. The sequence continues at coordinate 27,938 of NZ_AZAX01000045.1, forward strand.
TAGTATTGTAAGATCTAATATTGTAGACTTAGTTGTAGTGGACTCAGTAGCGGCATTGGTTCCAAGAGCTGAAATAGAAGGAAACATGGGGGATTCTCATATGGGACTTCAGGCCAGACTCATGTCTCAGGCTTTGAGAAAGTTGGCTGGTAGTGTAAATAAATCAAAAACCATAATCATCTTTATTAATCAAACACGTATGAAAATAGGAGTCGTTTATGGAAACCCCGAAACAACAGCCGGTGGTGTTGCGCTAAAATTTTATTCTACAATAAGAATGGAAGTAAGAAAAGGCACAACATTAAGGGAAGGAAAGGATGCATATGGTAACGAAATAAATATTAAAGTTGTTAAAAACAAAGTTGCTCCTCCATTTAAAGAAGTTAAAGTAGATATGATTTATGGTCAGGGATTGGCAAAAGAAAATGATATATTTAATTTAGCCGTTGCAAATGACATCGTAAAAAGAAGCGGAGCATGGTTTTCTTATACAGATTTAAAAGAAAATGAAATCAGTCTTGGACAGGGAAAAATAAAAGCTCTTGATTATTTGAAAAACAATTCCCATCTCTTGGTAGAAATCGAATACAGAATCAGGGAAAAACTGGGGCTTGTCATACCTGATGATTTAAAAGAAAAAATAAAAAATAATAATGAGGCACAAAATGAAGAAAAAGAAGAAAATTGATCCTTTTGATGAAGATGCCGCACAAAAAAGTGCAATCAGTTTATTGAAATATAGAAACAGATCTGAATATGAAATGAAACAGAGATTACTCGAAAAAGGTTTTGACGAAATCGTCGTCAATAATGTTGTTTCTAAACTCAAAAAATATAAGTTACTGGATGATGAATTATTTGCGTATTTATATACATATGATAAACTCACCATAAACAAAAAAGGACCTTATATTATAAAAATGGAACTTTTAAACAAATTTTATATTAACGAGAATATTATTGAAAATGCTATTGATAAAGTTTTAGAAGAAATAAATATAAAAGAAATAATTCGTAATATAATATTGTCTCAAAAAAAAGATAAAAAAAGAATTAAAGAATACCTTTTTAAAAGAGGTTTTGAGATTTATCTGGTTGAAGAGGTATTAGATGAACTTGGAGGTGAACAATGATGGAAGTTTTATATATAGCTGTAATAATAATTTTAGCAATTATGTCAGGAGTTTTATATAAAACAGGGTTGAATAAAGGATTAGAAAAAGGAAATAAAGAATTCATTGAAAAATTAAAATCAGAAAAAGAACAATTAAAAATGGAAATAGAAATAGCAAAAAGAGAAAAAGATGAAATATTGAGAAATGCGCAAAAAGAAGCTGACAACATTGTAAAATCAGCACTTATTGAAAGCAAAGAAGAAATACAAAAGATGAAAGAAGAATTCAACAGAGAATTGAAACTTGAAAAAGAAGAATTAAAATCCATGGAAGAAAGATTAATCAGAAGAGAAGAAATGATCGACAGAAAAGAACAGAATCTTGAAGAATTAAAAAACAAACTGGATAAAGAAAAAGATGAAACATTAAGATTAAAAGAGGAATTAGAAAATAAAGTATATGAAATTGCAAATTTAACTATGGAAGAAGCAAGAGAAAGAGTTTTAAATGAAGCAAAAGAAAAATATGAATTGGAGTTAGCTCAAAAATACAAAGCTCTTAAAGATGAATATGAAGAAGATGCAAAAAAGCATGCTCAATGGGTTGTGAGTATAGCAGTTCAAAGATATGCATCTGATGTTACTTCAGAAATAACAACATCTACTGTTGCATTACCAACTGATGATATGAAAGGAAGAATCATAGGAAGAGAAGGGCGAAATATACGGGCATTTGAGAAAATGACAGGATGCGATTTAATAATAGATGATACCCCCGAAGTGGTTGTTATTTCAGGGTTTAACCCTTTAAGAAGAGAAATAGCAAAGAGAACTTTAGAAGCATTAGTTGCTGATGGAAGAATTCATCCTGCCAGAATAGAAGAAGTATATGAAAAAACAAAAAAAGAATTAGAAGATATTATTAAAGAGGCTGGAAAAGAAGCGGTTATGCGTGTAGGTATTAAACCTTTACACCCTGAATTGATAAAATTACTGGGAAGATTGAAATTCAGAACAAGTTATGGTCAGGATGTATTGGAACATTCCATTGAAGTTGCTAATTTTGCAGGGTTAATGGCTGCAGAATTGGGATTAAACGTAGAGCTGGCAAAAAGAGCAGCATTATTACATGATATTGGTAAAGCTATAGACCATGAAGTAGAAGGTTCTCATGCAATAGTCGGAGGTCAATTGGCAAAAAGATATAACGAAAAATTAGAAGTTGTTAATGCTATACAATATCACCATAATGAAGTTGATCCAATGACACCTGAAGCTGTAATTGTTGGAGCAGCTGATGCTGTATCAGCAGCACGCCCTGGTGCAAGAAGAGAAACTCTTGAAAATTATATTAGAAGAATCGAACAACTCGAAGAAATAGCAAAAAGTTTCAGGCATGTAGATAAAGCTTATGCCATTCAGGCAGGCCGAGAATTAAGAGTTATTGTACAACCTGATAAAATTGACGATGCGCTAGCAGATAAATTAGCAAGAGATATATCAACTCAAATAGAAGAAACAATGGAATATCCTGGAGTAATCAAAGTTACAGTTATTAGAGAAAAAAGAAGCGTTGCATACGCTTCATAAATAAATGGCGGCTTAATGCCGCCATAATTTATAAAGGTGATATTATGAAAAATATAAAAATTTTTACTATAATTATTATATTAATTATATTATCAACACTTACATCCTGTATTTCATTTCAAAAGCAAAGTCCTTTATTAACTTTTGAATACTTAGAAGGAATGCCTCTTATTCTCGAATTTTCAAGACCTGTAATTAAGGTTGAAATATTCGATAGAGAAAACTTGATTTATTCTTATAATGGAGATATAATTTATGAACTAAAAACAAATTTAATTTTGCATAATGATGTAACCGTAAAAATTACTGAATTCTATAAAAATAGAGAGTATATAAATATATTAAAAAAAATAGAGCCCGATATCCAATTTTTGTTATATGGTGGTGCAGACAATAGTCTTGACAGTAAATATAATGATCCTATAACTGGAGAAAATGACTATTTTTTTGATCTTGATATATCTGAAATAAGAAAATCAATAAAAAAGTCAAATATAAATATTGTAATAAATATTTTAAGTGATAGATATGCAAAGAATGATGAAATTATATTTATATCGAATTTTAGAGGTAATTATTTTGAATATGTGTATACTCCAGATAAACTTGACTTTTCAGCTGAACTCAGTTCAGCATCAACAAGTACAATGTTTAAATTCTTAGATATATTATCAGTTAAAAATAACAAAACAATAAAAATTTTGGATTTATGGGATCATGGTAATGGCTGGGCCTGGGAAGCGCGAAAAAGTATAAATATACAGCCTAAAGCTATTATTCAAGATGATACATCAAATAAAGTATTAAAAATTAAAGATATTAAATCTGTAATTCAATATTATGATAAAAAATATAGCACAAAAATTGATATTCTTGCATTTGATGCCTGTAATATGATGAGTATAGAAATTATGTATGAATTTAAAGATTTAGTTGATTATTTTATAGGCTCTGTATATTCAATAGCCGGACTTGGTTTTTACTATAATTTTTTTCATGATTTAGATGAGGATAATTTAAAGGAATCACTGGTATATAAAATTATAGAACAATATAATTATTACTATACCGTTGAATACCATCTTGATAGATTAAGTTTATCAGCGGTTAATTTAAATTATTTTTCATGGGATAAGATACAAAAAACAAATAACATAAATACTAATTACGTATTATATAAAAACGATGGGAATAACTATGTTTCAGAACCTACAAATATGATTGATATCAATAATTTAATATTAAACAATGGAGAATATTTAGCTGATTATATTAATCCAGCAATTATAAATTCCGTAGTAAGAATTGATGGTATAAACTATCCAGAATATAGCGGTATTGGAATTATGTTTGAAGATATATTTACTACAAATCCCAATGGTTATTATGATGATTATAAAGCACTTTCTTTCTATGATGAGTTTCAAAATTGGATTGAAACAACATGGAAAAACATTATACAAAATCAATAATATTATTATTTTTTATTATTGTTTTTTAGAATAAAATACTGTATAATTATTTATGAAAATATAGTTTAGGAGGAAAAAATATGGCTAAACATGACTTAGGTATAGATTTGGGTACAGCTACCTTCATTGTATATAAAAAAGGTGAAGGCGTAATAATAAACGAACCTTCCGTTGTCGCAGTTGATAAATTAACAAATACAATAAATGCTTTTGGCAATGAAGCCAAAGCGATGGTAGGAAAAACCCCATACGGAGTTGAAATAGTACATCCTATGCAGGATGGCGTAATTGCATACCCTTCATTAATAGAACAATTATTAAGATATTTCATAAAGCAGGCAAAATCTGGTTTTTTACCTTCTAAACCGACACTTGTGATAGGTATTCCAGCTCGAACTACAGATGTAGAAAGAAGAGCGGTAAAAGATGCTGCGGAAAAAGTTGGTGCTAACAAAGCTTATCTTGTTTTAGAACCTATTATTGCGGCAATTGGCATTGGTCTTGATATAACAAAACCGAACGGTCATTTAATTGTTGATCTTGGAGGCGGAACTACTGATATTGCTGTTATTAGTTTAAGCGGAAGCGTTATTTCAGAATCTATTAAATTAGCTGGAGAAGCTATGGATATAGAAATAATAAAATATATAAAAAGAAAATATAAATTTTTAATAGGTGAAGCCACGGCTGAATTCTTGAAAAAAGAAATTGGAAAGGCCCATAAAGATATTGAAACTCTTGAAATGGAAGTTAGAGGTCAGGATATTGCAAGTGGAATGCCTTCTTCAAGAGTTATAAATTCTGATGATATATTTGAAGCCATTGAAGGTGTTTTGAATGAAATAATTCAAAAAACAAAGTCTGTTTTAGAACATACTCCTCCAGAATTATCAGCAGACATATTGAAAAACGGTATATATTTAGCCGGTGGAACATCAAATTTAAGAGGTTTAGCACAATTATTTGAAGAAAAAACGGGCGTAAAAACTGTCGTAGCAGAAAATCCTCAATTGTGTGTTGCACAGGGTGCTGGTATTTTATTGGATAATCCAGAACTATTAACCAAAGTAACTGTAATATAATAATATTATTATATGAAAAACAAATCTCCTGCTTTGTTCAGGAGATTTGTTTTTATACTTATCAAAAAATATGAAATAATTTTCATTTAGTATTTGACAGAAAAAAAAAATGTGTTATAATTGTAAAGAAATAGAAAAATGGAGGTAGGGTGATGAAGTGTGAAAATGATATTTTATCCAATTTTGAGTTAATGGCAGAGTTATCTACAAAATTTACAGGGGAAGAAAATGAAAAAGAATTTATGAAAAAATTATTGTCTGTTGCTATTGAAAGCATTCCTGAAGCTGAAGCTGGAACAATATGGTTAATAGACAATACGCTTTACAAGGCTGTTGCTGGATACAATTACAATGATGATGTTGTTAAAAATCTAGTGGTTCCACTTGAAGACGCATATATATATAAATATATAGATTTTGTTGATATTATAGAAATAAAATCATTTGAAGAATTTCATAGTCCATCAAAATTATTTAAAGATACAGTAAAAACATTACATGCTAAACATGAAAGTATGATTACTCTTGCTTACCCCTTGAAGGTTGCTGGAAAAGTAAAAGGTCATATATATATAGATAATTTTAAACTTAAGAAGTTTAGTGAAACAGCCAAAAAATCCTTAAAAATATTTGGAAGTTTTGCTTCCACTTTTTTAACATTAAAATCTTTGCGTGATGAAGAAAAAAATGCAAATGAATTAAATAGCATCTATTTAAGTTTTATTACTCATGAAGTAAGAACTCCTTTAACTGCAATATTGGGATATGCTGAAAGTATATTAAGAGGGAAAGATGAACTTTCAAAAGAAGAAATCGTCGATCTGGTAAAACGAATATATATGAGCTCGAAACATATGAATTCACTTATATCAGATCTTTCAACATTTAATAAATTAAATAGAGAAGAAGAATTAAATATTACTGAACTTCATTTGAAATTTCTTATATACGAATCTATATCCATTGTAGAACCCCAGCTATCGCCAGAAGTTGAGCTAAATATTAAATTCAAAGAAAATATTCCCGAAATGATAGAAACAGACCCCTTAAAAATGAAACAAATATTGGTAAATATTGTTGGAAATGCTATAAAATATACAGACAGAGGTTATGTAAATGTAAATGTTGATTTTGATGAAAAAACAAAAGAATATATAATTTTAGTAAAAGATAGCGGACCTGGTATGCCTGAAGATAAATTAGAAGATATATTTAAGCCTTTTGTTAGATTGGCTAAAAACAAACCAGGAAGTGGTTTAGGACTGGCTATTGTAAAAAAATTAATAGAAAAACTAAAAGGAAGAATTAATATTGAATCAAAAATTGATTTCGGAACAACAATAGAACTTAGATTTCCACAGAAAATAAATTAACAATAAAACTCCCCAAAAAGGGGAGTTTTATTATCCTTTCTTATCAAGAGCAAGTTTTTCTTCATTGTTTGCATAACGTCTCATTCTTACATCGTAATTATATATTCCGCGTTTTGAAGGATATTTTTCTGCGTATCCCTTTTCATACCATAATTTATCCGCATATCTTTTCCAACCATCAGCCAATTTGTCTAATTCAGGTGCCAATTCAGTAATTGTCTTTTCACTTCCTGGATGTTGAGGAATGGCATTGAATTTTTTTACCATAGATCTAAACACTTTTGGATTATCAATAATAGGACATGGTCTGAATAGATTGTTAGAGTATGGTATAGTTCTTTTATAAGCTTCAAAAAATGGAGATTTTAAGATTTCCAATATGGTTTTTTCTCTGATGTTATCAACAGCAAACTGTTGGAACACGCATGGTTCAGCATATCCCTTGGCGTTTATGTGTAAATATTTTGATCCTGCAGCCAGACATCCATGTGTTAAAAATCCATGATTCCAAAAATCTGCCACAAATGCAAAATCTCCACCTAATCTTTCTCTTTCTGTTACTTCAAATCTTTCATATCTTTGTTCTGGAGTAGGAACAAGATCCATGGTTGGATCCATGCCAACTGGCATAAATTGATAAATCCAAACATATGCTACGTTATTATCCTTTAAGAAATTCCAAAAATCATCACTCATTATTAAATCATGATTTTTTCTTGTTGCTGTAACTGATGCACCATATATTACCCCATATTTTGTTAATAATTCCCAAGATTTTAAAACTTTTTTAAATACACCTTTTCCTCTTCTCCAATCTGTCATTTCTTCAAAACCTTCAACAGAAATAGATAAAGTTGCATTTCCGAGCTCTGCTAATCTTTTTGCTTTTTCTTCTGTTATTAATGTTCCATTTGAATAAACCATAAAATATGAGTCGTTGAACTCTTCAAGCATATCAAATAAATGCGGATAAATAAAAGGTTCGCCACCGGTAATTACAAAGAAATATATTCCCAATTCATTAAATTGCCTTATAACACTAAATAGCTCTTCTTTAGAAAGTTGGTATTTATGCCCATAAAGACCAGCATAACATCCCACACATTTTAAATTACACGCATATGTTGGACTGATAACTGCAAGTTTTGGTAAAACGACTTTATGTTCATGCATTTTTTCCTGCCTAACTTTTTCTCCAATCGCAAACTCATTGATAATCAAATTATTAATTACCTTTTCTACAACTTTTGGATTCGACCTTTTAAAAAGTTTTGACCAATTAACAAGCATGGGATCTTTATTCTCTGCACCTTCTGCGAGTTTTCTTAATCCACTTTTTGCTGGTTCTTTTGCAAAATTAGCAAGTGTTCTCAACAATTTTGCAAGATCTTCAACATCAGAATTTCTTACAACATTTGTAACTAACTTCGACGCCTGTTTAATCATCATAGTTTTCATGCTGTCAAGGATTTTCATAAAAATCCCTCCTTTATGTTATTATTTTTCCTATTATATATTCTAAAGATGCACTTAAATTTTCTTCTTCAAAATCTACCCCCACAGATTTATAAATACCTATACCATCAAGCATTGCCTGTAATACAATAGCAGTTGTTTTATCTGGCACAAATTCAGCCCACACATCAAAAAGTTGTGTATAATAATCATGAAATAAATCTCCGAGTTCTTTAAGTCTTTTCTTATCATGAATGGAATTAATTAATATCTCGAAAAGCCTTAAAAGATCGTCTGAAGGAAATTCTTTTATAATTTTAGAGTATAATTTAATTATAGCTTTAGCCTTTTCTTTTTTAGGAATTTCTTTAGGTAGTAGACTTTTTAGATAGTTTTGTAATCTTTCAACCAGAATTCCAAAAGAAGCAATAATCAAAGAATCTTTGCTATCAAAATAAAGATATAAAGTTCCTTTTGAAACCCCTGTTTCTTTCGCTACATCATCCATTGTAAAATGAGAAAGCCCCTTATTCATAATGAGATTCAGAGCATGTTCTGCAATATTTTTTCTTTTTTGTTCTTTATATATTGATTTCTTTTTGTCAATTATATTCCCCATAAAAACACCTCACATGACTGACTGGTTAGTCAACTATATTATATTACATTTTACATTTCGTTTCAAATATGACAAATAAAGTCATAAAATTGAACTGTCATTATATCAGGTTATAAAAATCACAAATAAAGTAGAAAAAAATATATTAAAAAATGACTGACTGGTTAGTCAAGAAATTTACGCAAAAATAAGTATATTGTAACTTATAAATAACAAGAAACGAATATATAAAACTTTTCAAGTATATTGATTTTTTTTATGAACAATGATATAATATTATTGAATACCCGCCGGGGGAGCTCCTATACCGGGGCTGAGATTAAGGTGGAAGCCTTAAGACCCCTGCACCTGATCCGGGTAATACCGGCGTAGGGAGTGCGGAAAAGGAATAATAATTACGCCTTCCAGCCGGAAGGCGTTTTTTTATTAAATTTTTTATTAAAAAATTTTTAAGGAGGTAGATTATGAAAAAGGTTTTATTGATTTTAATTAGTATTTTAATGTTAAGTATTGTTTGGGCTAATACGCTTACAGTATATGTTTATGACAGTTTAGATTGGATAAAAAAAGAGGTTATTCAAAAGTTTGAAAATATGTATGGTGTAAATGTGAATATTGTTGTTCTTGGTGATGGCGGTAATGTTCTTGCCAGATTAAAACTTGAAAAAAAGAAACCAAAAGCAGATGTTGTTATTGGGCTTGATCAATCATTGTCCGTTTTGGCTATAAAAGAAAATTTAATATTGCCATATAAACCAATAAATATTGTAAAAATCAAGAATTCTGATTTGATATATGATAAAACATATCATTTGATTCCATATGACTATGGAGCTATAGCTATTGTTTATGATCCTGAAAAATTAGAAATAATACCAAAAACTTTTGAAGATATTACTAAATTGAATAAAAAATTAATCATTCAGGATCCAAGGACATCAAGCACTGGACAGGCATTTTTATTGTGGACTATTGCAGTTTATAAAGAACATTGGAAAGATTTTTGGAAAAGGCTAAAACCCGCAATTTTAACTGTTACACCTGGTTGGAGCGAAGCTTTTGCAAAATTTGAATCTGGTGAAGCTCCAATGATGGTAAGTTATGCAACTGATGGCGCATTTTCATATTATTATTATAATTCAACAAAATATAAGGCATTTATTCCAGAAGAAGGTGCTTATGTTCAAATTGAAGGAGCAGGTATTGTTAAAGGAACAAAAAACTTAGAACTGGCAAAAAGATTTATAGAGTTTTTATTGTTTGATGAATTCCAAAAAAATATTCCTTTAAATCAGTGGATGTTTCCAGTTGTAGAGACAAAACTGCCAGAAGCGTTTAATTATGCAATTATTCCTGAAAAAGTGGTTACTTTAAATTCTGAAGAATTAGAAAAAAATATGGAAAAATGGCTGGAAGATTGGGAAGAAATTATGCTTAAATAATGATTTTATGTAAAAGGACTGTGAAAACAGTCCTTTTATTATTTGGAAGATTAAAATCTAAGTAGTATAATAAAAGTACAAAAATCCGGAGGGAAATTATGCTATTAAAAATCATAGCTTTATCAATTTTTTTCTTTACTTATTATTTAATAATATTTGGAAAAGGAAATAAGGCGGTTATTGCCTTTAGTATGGGATTACTCATATCCCTTGTTAAGGTTTCTGAAAATCTTCGTATATCCAATGCTGGAGATTTTATAGATTTTAACACACTTGGGATTCTTCTGGGGATGATGATTATTGTTGGTATATTAAAAACAACCGGCCTTTTTCAGGCTATAGCAATATACATTGTAAGAAAATCAAATGGAAGTGTTGTTTCAATATTTATTTTTACTATGCTTGCAGTTGCCATTCTTTCCAGTTTTTTGGATAATGTAACAACTTTGATCTTGTTCTCTCCAGTAATAATATACATATGTCAGGAAATTGGAATAAAACCAGAAAAATTCTTATTTCCGATGATTTTTTCCGCTAATATTGGTGGAACTGCAACCATGATTGGCGATCCTCCAAATATATTAATCGGTAGTGCATCTGGTGTTAGTTTTATTAAATTTTTAATAATCATGTTTATACCTGCTGCGATTTCTCTTGTTATATCTATAGCTTACTTTTTATCAATAAATCGAGATTTAAAAAGTATAGAAAAAAAACAATTAAAAACTCTTTTAAAGGCAGATCCAAAAAAAGCTATAACAGATCATATTTTATTAAAAAAAGGAATTTTGGTTTTTGGTTTAGTAATATTGGGATTTTTTATACATGAATATCTGGATTATGAAGCAGCATTAATTGCTTTAACAGGTGGAGCTATAATGCTACTAATTTCAAAAAAAGATTTCGATGAAATATCTGGAGAGATTGAATGGGATACGTTATTCTTTTTTGTAGGGTTATTCGCCATAGTAAAAGCCTTGGAAGATGTTCATGTTATAGAAGATGTAACATTTTTGATATATAATTTTATTTCACACCCATATTTATTACTTTTAACTGTATTATGGGGTGCAGGAATTCTGTCTGCTTTTATGGGAGCAGTCCCTGTTGTAACCATATTTATTCCTATAATAAAAGCCTTATTAGGTACTTTTGATAATAGCGAATTACTGTGGTGGGCTCTGGCTTTGGGCGCAAGCTTTGGTGGAAACGGAACAATAAGCGGTGCAGCTTCAAACATGGTTATAGTTGGAATGATTGAAAGTAATTTTGATAGAAAAATACGATTTATAGATTTTATGAAATTGGGAATGAAGGTGGCTTTTTTGGGATTAATAATTTCTTCAATTTATTTATACATATTAATGATAATATAATTTTTTCTAGGGGTGATAGAATGGGATATGTTATTAATACAGAATTTGGCGAAATCAAAGTTAGTAAAGGAGAGCAATTTTTTAAGGTGGCTGATGAACTTCAAAAAAACAACAAACATACAGTACTCGCTATAAAATTTAATAATGAAATTAAAGAACTCTGGAAAAAAATTCATGATAATGGGTTCGCAAGTCCAGTTGATATTACATCGAATGAAGGAATGAGGATATATAGACGAGCATTGCTTTTTATAATGTATATAGCATTAAGACGTATGCATAAAAAAGCTAGATTAATTGTTCATCATGCCATTGGACCAGGTTTATATTTTGAAATAAGCGGTATGAAAAATACTGAAAAAAATATATTGAAATTAAAAAGTACAATGAATGATATAATTAATGAAAATATTCTTTTTGAAAAAATTACATTGAGTAAATTTGATGCTATTAAATATTTCGAAGAGGTTGAGGAATACGATAAAGCTTTGTTATTTAAATATAGAAAAAAAACGACAGTAAAGGTATATAAATGCGAAAATTATATAAATTATTTTTATGAATACATGCCACCATCTACTGGATATATTGATAAATTTGATATAATATCATATGAAAAGGGGTTTATTTTGTTACATCCAACTAATATGAGCCCTGATAAGATTCCGGATTTTAAACCATTACCTAAATTATCAGCAACTTTTATAGAGTATAAAAAATGGCTGGATATTTTAAATATAAAAAGTGTAGGAGAATTAAATTCTCTAATAGCAAAAGGAGCAAAAAAAAGCGGTGAATTAATAAGAATTTCTGAAGCATTACATGAAAAAAAATATGCTAATATAGCTGATCAGATTATAAAAAGAAAAAATGTCAGATTAATATGTCTGGCCGGACCATCTTCTTCAGGCAAAACAACAAGCGCTAAAAGAATTTCTTTGGAATTAAAGGTTCATGGAAAAGAGCCACTACAAATTTCATTAGATGATTATTATATAGATTATGAAAAAATCCCATTAACCTCTGATGGAAAGAAGGATCTTGAATCATTGCGTGCTCTTGATATCGATTTATTAAATAAAAATTTAAAAGATTTAATAGAAGGAAAAGAAGTTAGATTACCAAAATATAATTTTATAACTGGAAAAAGAGAATGGGCAGGGGAAAAAGTAAAAGTAGGAAAAAAACAGCCTATAATTATTGAAGGTATTCATGGATTGAATGAAAAATTAACTGAAAGCATTCCAAGGGATCAGAAATTCAAAGTTTATGTTAGTGCTTTAATTCAAATGAATTTAGATGAAATGAACAGAATACCGACAACTGATACACGATTAATAAGAAGAATAGTAAGAGACTACAATTTTAGAGGAGCTACAGCGTTGAGAACTTTACAATTATGGCCTGAAGTAAGAAAAGGAGAGGAAGAAAATATATTCCCATACCAAGAAGAAGCTGATGTTATGTTTAATTCTTATTTAATATATGAATTACCTATATTGAAATTGTTTGCCGAATCTTTGTTGCTGGAAATAGATAATACATTACCAGAATATACTGAAGCAAAGAGATTGTTAAGATTTCTGGATTATTTCTTGCCATTACCCGCAATACACGAAATACCAAGAATATCTGTATTAAGAGAATTTATAGGTGGAAGTGCATTTGAATATTAAGGAGGGAAAATATGCCAGGATTTGGAAAAGGTCAGGGAAGATTTAGAAGAGGTTGGATTGAATCTTTTGTTCTTTTAATAATTGCTGAAAATCCCGTTCATGGCTATGAAATTGCAAATAAATTATCAGATTTTGGAGTAATTTTAAACGGAATAGGCCAAATGGGAAACTTATATAGAACATTGGCAAAACTCGAAGAAATGGGGCTTGTTAAAACTGATTGGGATATTACCGAGAGTGGACCATCAAAAAAAATATATAAAATAACTAAAGATGGATTGGAATTTTTAAAAAATTCTAAAATCGAATTCGAAGAATTTAAGCATATAATAGATGTATTTATTAAAAGGGTTTCAAAATTTGAATAGTAATATAAATCTCCTGCTTAAAGCAGGAGATTTATTTATATATTGAAAAAATTTTTTATTGATTTCACTATAAATTCTTGTTCTTCAATGGTAAGTTCAGGAAATATAGGAAGTGCCAGTGTTGTTTTTGTGGCTTTTTCTGTTATTGGAAAATCCCCTTCTTTGTATCCAAGATATTCAAAACATTTTTGTTGATGTAATCCTTTTGGATAATATATTGATGTTCCTATTTCTTTTTCTGTCAGAAATTTTCTTAATTCATCTCTATTGCCAGTTTTTAATGTAATTACATATTGATGGTATACATGCGACTTATCTTCAAACACTTCAGGATAATCTATTACTTTCGTTAGTTCATATTTTTTGAAAAACTCATCATAATTTTTGGCTATATTTATTCTTTTTTCTATGTATTCATCGAGATGTTTTAACTTTATTCTTAATATCGCAGCCTGAACTTCATCAAGTCTTGAATTAAATCCAACTTCATCATGATAATATTTTTTTGCTGCTCCATGAATCCTTAATTTTCTAATTCTATTTGCAAGAGATTCATTATTTGTAAATACCATACCGCCATCACCATATCCACCAAGATTTTTAGTGGGGAAGAAAGAAGTAATACTTAAATCTCCAACGGAAAATCCATTTTTATTATTCCATTTTGATCCTATTGATTGTGCGCCGTCTTCAATTATGTAAATTCCATATTTTTCTTTTAAATAATGAAGTTTGTCTAAATTTATTGTTTTTCCAAATAAATGTACCGGGATAATGGCTTTTATTCTATCTTTTTCAGGATGATTTTTGAGTATTTCTTCAACTTTATCAAGATCCATATTATAGTATTTTTCTTCCACATCTACAAATATTGGTCTCGCACCATTTCTTGTAATACAACTTACAGTTGCAAAGAATGTATAGGGCGTTGTTATTACATAATCACCTTTTCCAATATTTAATGCCTTGACAGCTAAAAATAATGCATCAGAGCCATTTGCTACACCAATTGCATATTTTGTGTTTGTATATTCTGCAAGTTCTTCTTCAAGCGATTTTACATTTGGGCCAAGAATGACTTTTCCACTTTTAAATATACTATCCAAGGTATTTAATATTTCTTCTCTCATTGTTTCGTATTGTCTAGTCATATCAAATAAAGGTATATTCATTCTCTATTCCCCCTTCTCTAAAGATACATTTCCCGTTTCATCTATATTGAAAATATAAATATTTTTTATTTTATGTTTTTTTGCGTTTTCAAATATCCTTTCAGAGTGTCTGAATGAAGCAATAATAATCATATCATATTTTAGTTCTTTTACTTCTTCTGGCGAATATATACTTATGCCATGCAATTTATCTCCCTGTTTTGATATTGAATCATCAATAAAACCTATTACGTTTATGTTTTCACCGGTTAGAACTTTTAATACAATTCCACCAACCACACCAGCACCGTATAATAATATGTTTTTATACCCCATATTCTCAATTTTATCTAGTACTTTTTTGAATGAATTTTTTGTTTCTGAATAGATTTTTGAAACTTCGTTTATAAACGAAACGGTTAAAAATTGCAGTCTTTTTTTCCCTTCTTCTGTTATTTTATAATTCATATTTCTTCGATTTTCTCCAATTTTTAAGATATAATCTTTATCTTCAAAATCTTTCAAATATCTATTTACCATGGACGGAGCTATACCAACACTTTTTGATAGCATTTCCTGTGAAATATGTTCATTCTGTGAAATTAACTGCAATATCATTAATTCTCTAAAATTTGGCGAAGGATTAAAAAACATATATTCTTCAAAGTTAAACATCATATCACCTCTTTTTCATTCACTGAGTGAATTATAACATGTTATTATTGTAAAGTCAATTAATTTATTTTAAATGGCATTGTTGATATAAAAATTTATAATAAAACATATCAGAATAATCATATGTATATTATATTATGATTTCGATTATAGTTAATCGGATTACGCTGTCTAAAAAGTCAAATTCACTCAGGCAGCTTGATTGCTTATCCTTAAAATTATTCATTCTCAGCCGTCGTTCAGATTTTTCATCCATGAAAAAGCTTCACTCAAAAAAACGTCCTGTTTTTTTTGACGGCTTACATTCATAATTTTAAGGGCAATCTTCGAGCCTTCGCTTCATTTGAGATTTTTTAAACAGCATATAAAATATTTGTAATTAGGTAAATTGTTATTAAGTATGAAATATGGTATAATATGTATATATTTTTTAGGAGGTTAATATGAAGAGATATGTAGCTTTTTTTGATTTAGATAGAACATTACTGGATAAATATAGCCCTCAACTTTATTATAAATATGAAATAAAATATGGTAAATTTTCTCGATGGAAATATTATAAAATGGGATTATTTTCTATATTTTATAAAATGGGTTTTGAAATAAAAGATATGGAGGAAATAACAAGAAATGCTGCAGCAGAATATGCCGGGCAGGATGCTAAGGAGGCTTTTGGTTTTGCAAGGCAATGGTTTATGGAAGAAGGAAGATACCATATCAGAAATAGCATGAAAAAAGAAATTGAATTCCATAAAAAAAATAATGCTTATCTTGTTATAATATCAGCATCCCCAGATTCTATTGTCAAACCTGTAGCAGAATATTTAAAATTTGATAATTTTATCTGTACTAAAACTATTATAAAAAATGGAAAAATAACTGGGGAAATCGGGACTTACATGTATGAAGAAAACAAGGTAAAAGAAGCTAAAAAACTATGTCAGAAATATAATTTCAATATGGAAGATGCGTATTTTTATAGCGATTCTATTTCAGATTTACCGTTGTTAAAGGTTGTTGGGCATCCCATATGTGTATCTCCAGATTTTAGATTGAGAAGAATTGCAAAAAAAAATAATTGGAAGATAATAAGAAAGTAGGAAACTGATTTATAAGCAAATAATTTATATATGTGCCAGATTAAAATCTGGCACTTCTTGTTTATCATTATAACTTTTTATAGTAACTTTGATTTTCTAATAATTGATCTTGTGGAACATCCTTGTAAACCATCGCTGGACTTCCAATTACAATCTTTTTTGCTGGAACATTTTTCGTTACAACAGAGCCAGCAGCAACAAGTGCATCTTCACCTATTTCAATTCCTGGCAAAAGAGTGGAATTGGCTCCAATTCTTGCGCCTTTTCTTAAAATTGCACCTTTAAAATATTTCTTTCTTTCCTCGGTTCTTCCAAGAAAATTATCATTTGTAAAAGTAACCTCAGGCGCAACAAAGCAATAGTCTTCTATTATTGATAATGCAGTAATATATGCATTTGTCTCTATTTTTACTTTTTTACCAATTTTTGTTTGATTTTCAACCGCAACACCTCTGCCGATAATTGTATATTCCCCAATTTCAACCTCTTCTCTTATACTTGCTAAATCTCCAACAAAGACAAAGTTATTTAATTTTGCTCCTCTATATATTACACAATTTGCCCCTATAGTTACGTATTCACCAATTACCAGAGGTTCAAGCTCTTTTTCCTGTGTAACGGCAGAGTTTGAAGCTTTAAAAGGTTTTTTACCAAGAACGCTATTGTCAGCAATAATGCTTCCTTTTTTTATAATTGTATCTTTTTTTATAACCACATTATTTCCTATTTTTACCTTTTCTTCTATTACAACATTTTCTTCAATTTCTATATTATGCCCTAACTCAACTGAATCATGAATTTCTGCAAATTCTGAAATCATAATTTCACCTTCCAAAATATTTTTTCATTTCAAGTGTGGAAAATTCAAATGGGAATTTAACAGGTTTGCCTTCTTTTGCAGATTTATATATCGCTAATACAATTTCAACTGCTTTTTTCCCATCTTCACCTGAGATATACGGTTTTCTGTCATCAACTATCGCATTATAAAAATCTTTGTAAAGAGGTACGTGACCGGCTCCGTATACTGTGTCAGGATCTGGTAAGTTTTGGAAAGGATGTGAATCCTCATTTTCGAATCTCCATGTTTCGATTTTATTTACTGCCAGTCCTCCAATAACAACCGTACCTTTTTCACCAAAGACTGACAATGTTTCCTCCAGATTTTTTGGATATACATTTGCTGTGCCTTCGATGATTCCAACTGCACCATTTTTGAATTTTATTATAGCGCTTCCAAAGTCTTCTGCTTCTATATAAGGATGATTAAAATTCTCAATTTTTCCTGTAATTTCTTCTATTTCTCCAAATGTCCATTGTAATAAATCTATTCCATGTGTACATTGATTCATTAAAGTTCCACCATCGAGTTCCCATGTACCTCTCCATGGAGCCTGTTTGTAATATGATTTATTTCTATTCCACCTTATTGAAATTTGCCCATGCAATAATTTTCCAAATTCTCCATTTTCGATTTTTTTTCTCAATTCCTGTATGGGTGGATTGAATCTATTCTGAAAACAGACGCCAAGTTTTAAACCTTTTTCTTTTGAAAGTTCAATCATATGATCCATTTCTTTTGTGGAAAGAGCCATTGGTTTTTCAACAAGCACATGTTTTCCACTGTTCATAGCATCTATCGATATCGGATAATGATATCCACTTTCTGTTGCTATTGATACCATATCTATATCTTCTCTTTTTAAAACTTCTTTGTAATTGTTATAAACTTCTGGTCTTTTCAATCCTGCTTTTTCAATAATATTAGCAATATTTTCCGCCTTTTCAACAATAGGGTCGACAACCGCAACAAGTTCAAATAATTCGTTATTTTTTATTATAGCCTCTGTATGTTTTTTTGTTGCAATTCTTCCGCAGCCAATTAAAGCAAGTCGAATCATAACAATATCACCTTATCCTTATTTTTCATTATATTCTTTGTTTTATTTTTTGTGTCAAATAAGAATGGAGCGTATTCAAGTACAAATTCATAATCAACATTCGAATGCGCGGTAGTCAATACTACAGCATCAACACTTTCCAATAACTCCTTTGTTAATTCTGCACTTTTATATGTTTTTCCTTCATGTATAAATTCTGAAATGTATGGATCATGAATAATAATATCAGCGTGTTTCTTTTCTAAATGCTCTAATACCTTTAAAGCAGGAGATTCTCTTAAATCATCTATATCATTCTTATATGCAATACCGAGTAACAATACTTTTGCTCCATTTAAACATTTTTTTCTATCATTTAAAATGTCCTGAAGTCTTGAAACAACATATTCAGGCATTGCGTCATTTATTTCTCCCGCCATTTCGATTAATCTAGTATGGTAGTCAACAGCCCTTGCCTTATATGTAAGATAAAATGGATCTATTGGAATACAGTGCCCGCCAACTCCTGGTCCTGGATAGAAAGGCATAAATCCAAATGGCTTTGTTGCTGCTGCATCTATAACTTCCCATATATTAATTCCCAATTTTTTTGCAACAACAGCCATTTCATTTATAAGTGCAATATTTACAATTCTAAATGTATTTTCTAAAATTTTTGCCATTTCTGCTTCTTTAGGACTTGAAACCGCAAAAACTTCAGCTTCTAAAACACTTTCATATAGTGCTTTTGCGTGTTTAGTGCATTCTTTAGTTACACCGCCGACAACTTTTGGGGTATTTTTAGTTTTGAATCTTAAATTTCCGGGATCTACCCTTTCTGGTGAGAATGCAAGATAAAAATCTGTTCCAACCTTTAAACCCGTTTCTTCTAAAATTGGAAGCATTACTTCCTCTGTTGTTCCTGGGTATGTTGTGCTTTCAAGAGTAACGAGCATATCTTTATGCAATCTTTTAGCAACCTCTTTTGTGGAAGCAACTACATATTGTAAATCTGGTTGTTTGAATTTATCAAGAGGTGTTGGAACACAGATCATAACAGCATCACATTCTGAAATTTTGTCAAAATCTGTAGTTGCAATTATTTTTTTATTCTTTACTAAGTCTTCCAATTCTTCGTTTACAACATCACCAATGTAGTTGATACCTTTATTTACCATTTCAACCTTTTTTTCTTGAACATCAAAACCAATAACGTTATAACCTGCTTTTGCCTTTTCAACAGCTAAAGGCAATCCTACATAACCAAGACCAATAACACCTATTTTAGCTTTTTTGCTTTTTATTTTTTCCATCAATGTCATACTAATCCCTCCAGAAAACTTTTTTCATTCACTGAGTGAATTATAACATATAATAATTGTAAAGTCAATAAATTTTTTGTTTGGCTAAAAACAAAATCCCCTGCATAAAGCAGGAGATTTTTGATTTTAATTTAATCTATTGTGTATTTTGTTCCTTCTGATGTATCTTTTAATGTTATACCTATATTTTTTAATTCATCCCTTATATAATCACTTAGTTGAAAATTTTTCTCTTTTCTTAATGAATTTCTTACATCAATTAATAAATTCATTAGTTCTTCTGTTTTTAAATTTTTTTCCACACTTGTAGGTATTTCAAATATACCTAATACAGGTCCGAATTCATTTCTTATTAAATGATATGTTTCCAATAATCTTTGTTCATTATTTTCATCATATGCTTTATTTAATTCGTTGACTAAGTCAAATATTAATGCAATAGCCTTTGGTGTATTAAAATCTATAGATAAATGATTTATGAACTCATCAATTTTTTCTTTCATATATTTTGATTTCGGAATATATGGGACATAATTATTGTATTTTTCTTCTACCCTTTTTAATGATTCATTTACTCTTTTTACAGATTTTTTCTGTGCGTTTAACCCTTCTTCTGTAAAGTCAAGTGGTGTTCTATAATGTTTTGATAATATAAATGTTTTAATTGTATCTGGATCATAAGCCTTTACTAATTCCCTGACAAGCCATATATTTCCTATGGATTTTGACATTTTTTCTCCAGAAAATCTGATCATTCCATTATGCATCCAATATCTGGCGAATGTTTTTCCATGTCTTGCTTCGGATTGAGCTTTTTCATTTTCATGATGAGGGAATATTAAATCATTACCGCCTGCATGTATATCAAAAGAATCTCCCAATAAACAGTTAGACATTACAGAACATTCTATATGCCATCCCGGTCTGCCATTTCCCCATGGACTTTCCCAGTATGGCTCCCCTTCTTTTGCCTGTTTCCATAGAGTAAAATCAAGTGGATTTTTCTTTTTTTCTGAAATTTCTATTCTTGAACCGGCAATCATATCCTCTGGATTTCG
This sequence comes from Marinitoga sp. 1155, assembly GCF_001021175.1. Lineage (NCBI taxonomy): Bacteria > Thermotogati > Thermotogota > Thermotogae > Petrotogales > Petrotogaceae > Marinitoga > Marinitoga sp. 1155. The sequence continues at coordinate 48,691 of NZ_AZAX01000045.1, forward strand.
GTGTGATAATTCTCCATAATTTTTAAATTTAGATACATTGAAATATACGTCCCCTTCTGATTCATAAGCAAATCCTTTATTTATTAAATCTTCTATAAATTCTATTATTTCCGATACATAATTAGATGTTTTTGGATGATAATTGGCTGGTCTTATTCTCAAATAATATGAATCTTTCCAATATTCAACAATATACCTTTCTGCAATTTCTTCAAAAGGCACATTTTCTTCATTAGCTTTGTTTATTATTTTATCATCAATATCAGTGAAATTTTGAACCATTGTTACTTTATATCCAACATATTCCAGGAATCTTCTAAATGCATCAAATACTATCATGGGCCTGGCATTTCCAATATGTATTAAATTATATATGGTGGGGCCACAAACATACATTCTTACATGATCTTTTTCAAGTGGTTCAAACTTTACAAGATCACCTTTTAATGTATCAAATATTTTTATATCTACCATTTTCCCACAACCCTTTCAAGCCTCTGAAGAACTCTGTTTCTTCCTATTAAATGTATAGTTTTTACTAAATCCGGGCCTTCAAAAGAATCTGTTAATATTTTTCTTAAAGACATATAAAATGGTTTTTTCTTTGGTTTTCCTTCTTTCATAGCTTCTTTAATATTTTTTAATATAGTTTCCACTTTCCAATCTGGATCGTTTAAAACCTTCTCATATATTAATTTTATCGTATTTTTTACACCATCTGCTTGCAGAAAATCTTTTAATTCTGCATTTTCGAGATCTACTTCAAAATCTTTTAAGAATATTTCTAATTTTTCTGGTATTTGAGATAAATCCTCTACAGATTCTCGTACTATATCTACTGCTTCGGTCACCCATTTTTTGTTATTATCAAATTGTTCTTTTGATAATAATCCCTTTTCCAGAATAAATAATTTTGATAATTTTACAATTCTATCGAGTTTTGCTTCACGTATATATACACCATTCATCCACTTTAATTTTTCATTATCAAATATTGCAGGGCTGGAATTTACCCTGTTTAAGTCAAAGTTTTCTATCATTTCATTTAATGGCATTATTTCCTTTCCTTCTGGATGTGACCATCCTAATAATGCAAGATAATTTACTAACGCTTCAGGTAAATATCCTTTGTTTCTAAATTCCTCTACTGAGGTTGCTCCATGCCTTTTTGATAATTTTTTTCCATCTGGACCTAAAATCATAGACACATGAGCAAATTCAGGTATTTTAACACCAAATGCTTCATATAACGCAACCTGCCTTAATGTATTTGATAAATGATCGTCTCCTCTTATCACATGAGTTATCTCCATGGTCATATCATCTATAACAACTGCATAGTTATATGTAGGTAATCCATTACTTCTCATAATAATAAAATCTCCTATTGCGCCTTCACCAAATGTAACAGGTCCTTTTATTAAGTCGTTTATAGAAAATGGTTTTCTTGGCATCTTAAAAAACACCACTGGTTTTAATCCTTTTTCATTAAATTCTTTTTTTCTTTCTTCTGTATTATACGATTCTATTAATTCATATGAATAATGTGGTGGCTTACCATTTTTAATTAATTCGGCTTTTATTTTTTCCAGGTCTTCCGGATATACATAAGCATAATATGCTTTCCCTTTATTTATAAGTTCTTCTGTCATCTGTTTATAAATATAAGTTCTTTCGCTTTGCCTATATGGTCCATATTCGCCTTTTACATTTGGTCCTTCATCCCAATCCAACCCCAACCAAGTTAAAGCCTCGATTAGTTGTTCTTCTGATTCTTTTGTTGAACGTTCAACATCAGTGTCTTCTATTCTTAATACAAAGGTTCCATTATGTTTTTTTGCAAATAAATAATTATATAATGCTGTTCTTGCTCCACCAACATGTAAAAATCCTGTTGGACTTGGTGCAAATCTAACCCTGACTTTCATTTTATATCCCTCCTAATATTTTTGCCCTTGCATACGCAGCTATTGTTTTCGCATCTGTTATTTCATTGTTTAATATTTTTTCTTCAAATTCTTTTATATGTATTTTTTTTACTTCAAGAAACTCATCCTCATCAAGATTCATTTTTGTATCTTCAAAATCTTTTACTAAATAAAGATGTATAATTTCATTTGAAAATCCGGGAGTTGTATGAATATATCCAAGATATATCCAGGTTTTAGCCCTTTTTCCAATTTCTTCTTCCAATTCTCTTTTGCCGCATTCAAGAGGTTCTTCACCTGCTTTATCAAACTTCCCAGCAGGAATTTCAAGAAGATGCTTTTTTATTGGAAATCGATATTGTTCAACTAAATATACATAATTATTTTCTACTGGTAACATAGCTACTGCTCCAGGATGTACAACAAATTCTCGTGTAGATTGTTTCCTATTTGGAAGTTCAACAAGGCTTTTTCTTACATCTAATAAAACACCTTTGAAAATATTTTCTGTTTTTATTTCTTTCTCTTCAAAATTCATATTACTCCTCCTGTTTTAATACTAATACTGTAATATCATCTTCTGGAAAATTCCAATCTAAAAGTATATTTAAAATATTTTTTAATCTATCAGTTACTTCTTCTGGTGTGTTGAATTTTTTTGAAATCAATGTCTCATAAAGTTTTTTTTCATCAAAATGTTCAACGTCCAATATTCCATCTGTATAAAATATAATAAACGTATCTTTATCAAATTCCCTAGTTTTAATATTTAAATTGTTTTCATCAATTAAACCAATCCCAGCAGGAAAATTGGTCTTTGAGTCAATTTCTATATTATTTTCTTTTAAAAAAATAATTTCTCTATGGGCTAAATTTATATACTCAATTTTGTTTTTATATATTATAGAAAAGATACCCGTAAAATACACACCATCAAAAAAGTATTCTTTAATGTTTTTTTCTAATTCAAGCATAATATCTTTTAAATTATGTGTTTTAGAACTTTTTATTATATAATCAATTTCTTGTTTTACAATAATAGATAACAACGCAGAAGTTACACCATGTCCGGAAATATCATAAACATATGCAAAAATTTTATTTTTATCTATAGGTATGACTTCTAACATATCACCAGAAGTATTATGTGATGGTATATATATATAATCAAAGAGCATATCATTTAACTTTTTAAATTTTGGCAATAAATTCCTCTGAACCTTTCTGGCAATTCTCAAATCTTTTTCATAACTTTCAATAGAATATTTTAATTTCCTTTGAGTTATATAAAAATCAAGGTGTCTTTTTACCCGTATTAATAATTCATATGGGTGGGCCGGTTTTATTATATAATCCGAAGCCCCAGCTTTAAAAGCATTTTCTTTTATATTTAAATCATTTATTGTCGTTAAAAATATTATTGGAATATTTGAATTTTTTTTAAATTTTTTGATCTTTCTGCATACTTCTACACCATCTAATTCAGATAATTTTTCTTCTAGTATAACAACATTAGGCTCAATATATTGAGCCATCTTTACACCTTCAAAAGCATTTTTCGCTTCATAAACCTCAAACTTTTCTTTAAATCCAAAATCTTTTAAAACTTTATTTTCGTTTAAAAAAAGATGTCTTAGAAAAAATCGATGCTCTTCATTTTCATCGATTATTAGAAGTTTTATCATCTAATTCTTCACCAGAAAACCCATACGGCAGTATTTCTTCTACACCCATTACTTTAAATTCCCTTTTTAAATTTGTCAATATTATTTCATCAACTCCAAATTCAGCAATAACCTGTCTACATGCCCCACAGGGACTTATAGGGCTATCAGTATCTCCAATTACCACTAACGCTTCAAAATCCGTTTCACCTTCAGATACAGCTTTAAAAATCGCAATTCTTTCAGCACACATAGATAAGCCATATGATGCATTTTCTACATTTGTTCCGGTATATACTTTTCCGCTTTTTGTAATTAAAGCTGCACCAACTTTGAATTTTGAATAAGGCGAATATGAATTTTGCATGGAATCCTTTGCTTTTTCATATAATAAATCAAGAATGTCCTGTTTTATTTTCATTGAAATCCTCCTTAACTGTAATTTTAACCTTGTCTATTTTATTCTTTGATACAGAAACTATTTCAAATATAACTCCTTCTAAGGTTATCTTTTCTCCCGCCTTTGGAAATCTTTCAAATTCTTCTAATAATAATCCTCCTATTGTTTCAAAATCTGTTTCTGGCAACTCAAGATCCAATTCTCTTTCAATGTCGTTTATAGGTGTTGTTCCATTAACAAGATACGTATTCTTCGCCAGTTTTACAATATTTATCTCTTCTGAAACTATGTCATACTCATCAAGTATTTCACCTGTTAACTCTTCCAGAATATCTTCAAGAGTGACAAGACCTGCGGTTCCACCATATTCATCCACAACAATCGCCATATGAGTGTGCTTTTCCAGGAAAATTTTCATAACATCTCTGATTTTCATAGTTAAAGGTATAAATTCAACTCTGTGCATAATATTTTTAATATTGATATCCAAAAATTCTTCATTTAACCCTTCTTTTTCCAATATTTTAAATACATCTTTAGCATAACAAACACCTATAATGTTGTCTATTGATTCTTTATATATGGGAATTCTAGAATATCCTTCTTCATTTATTATTTTTATTAATTCTTTCAGATTTTCATCTTCAGAAATAGCAATTATATCAACTCTTGGAGTCATTATTTCTTTTACAGATATTTCTTTTAACTCAAGTCCTCTTTTCATTATAAACTTTTCATCTTTTTCAATAACACCTTCTTCATGGCCGATATCCAGATAATTCATAATTTCATCTTCTGTTATAAAAGGCGCTTCACTTATTTTTTCGCCACCAAATAATTTTATGAAAAAGTTTGATATATTAACCAATAGCCATATAATTGGTTTAAGTATATAATTTAAAAAAGATATAACGGGAAATACAACATTGAAAAACTTTTCTGTATTTTCCCTCGCATAAACTTTTGGCGTGATTTCTCCAAATATTAAAATCATTAAAGTTAAAACTCCCGTTACAATTCCAACAACTTGTCCCGGATTTCCCGGAATTAACTCTATAATAAATGCAGTTGTCAACGAAGAAACCAATATGTTTACAAGATTATTCATTACAAGTATTGTTGTCAAAAGTTGATTTGGATGATGCAAAAAGTGATGTAATTTTTCTCTTGCATTTTCATTATCTTCATTTTCGATTAAATCTTTAACTTTTAATCTGTTCATTGATGTCAACGCTGTTTCTGATGCAGAAAAAAATGCAGATAAAAACAATAATGAAATAATTTTAACTATCATAATAATTATTTCACTATAACTATTAGGGTCTTCCACAATAATCCTCCTAACCTAATTTTTTAAAACCATATCCCAGCGTTTCTGAATTTGGAACAATACTTATGAATGCCTTATCATCAATATCTTTAATGATTCTTCTTAATTCTCCTATCTCACGCCTAGTTAAAACTATCATCAATACCTTTCTTTCCCTTTGTGTATACCCACCTTTTCCTTCTAAAATTGTTACTCCTCTGTCAAGACGTTCAAATATCTTCTCTTTAATTTTATCATATTTTTCACTTATAACCAAGACTGTTCTTGTGGATTCAAACCCTTCAACAACAGTATCTATCATTTTTGACGTAACAAAGATGGCAATAATTCCATACATTGGAACAAGCGGATTTATTAAAAATGCAGACATTGTAACTATTGTATCCACTATTAATAAACCTTTTCCTGTAGATATATGCATATATTTGTTTATTATCATGGCTATTATATCTGTCCCACCAGTAGAGGCATTTCTCCATACAACCAATCCAATTCCTATTCCTGCTAAAACACCACCATATATTGAACTTATTAATAGGGGATCTATTTTGATCTGTGAATTTAATAATAATGATTTCATCATGGAATCCAGATGTAATACCTGTTCAAAATAGTCTATTAAAAAAGATAATAAAAGCGCAGCGTATATACTTTTAAAACCAAATCCAACACCGAGAAGCCAGAATCCAAGAGCAAATAAAACTACATTATACACCAACATTTGAAGACCTAACCACCATCCAAGTAAATTCTTCAAAACAATAGCAAGACCACTGACTCCACCAGCAACAATAGAAAATGGATCAAGAAATAATACGATTCCAAGAGCAGTTAAAATTGTTCCAATTGTTATTATTATATAATTTATACTTTCTTTTCTAAAATTGAATTTTTTAGATGTATTATTCAATCTTCATTCCCCCAGTTTTTTTATCTTTGCAATTTCTTTTAAAAGACGTTTTTCCCTCAAACCTGGTTTTTTGAATTTTACATTTACTTTTATATATAAGTCACCATATTTCCCTGTTCTGAAATCAGGTAATCCGTGCCCTTTTAATACAAGAACTGTTCCTGGATTTGTACCTTCTGGAATTTTTAAAGAAGTTTTCCCGTTTAATAAATCCAATTCAATTGTTGCACCCAATAATGCCTGCACATAATCTATTTCAATTGTAGTTTCTAAATTATTTCCGCTTCTGTTGAATTTAGGATGTCTTCTTACATTTATTTTTATTATTAAATCACCTGCTGGCCCTCCATTTTTTCCGTCATTACCTTTATTTGGAATTCTAAAGGTATATCCATCTTCTACTCCTGCTGGAATAGTTATATCCAATTTTTCTCTTAATATTACCTTGCCACTACCATGACAAACATTACATCTTTCCTGAATTATTTTACCACTACCATGACATGTTGTACATTGATAATTTCTAACGAATACTCCAAAAAAAGTCCTTTCTTCTTCTTTTATTGTACCAGTACCATTACATCTTGGACATGTTGTAAAGCTATTACCGTTTTTTGCACCTGTACCATTACATGCACTACATGTTGAATATCTATCGTATTCTATATGTTTTTTTATATCATTTAATACATCTTTTAAATCTATAGTTATTGAGAAAAATTTATCTTCTCCTTTTATAGGTGGATTAGCTGCTTTTCTCCTTTTCTGCGAAGCAGCCCCACCTGTAAACATGTCAAAAATATCAGAAAAGGTGCCTCCAAAGTCCCCAAAACTTCCAAATAAATCTTCAAATAAATCTTCAAAACCACCTCTTGCTCCACCCTGGCCTGGTGGTGGCATACCATTTTCCGGAACAAATCCAAATCTATCATAAAGGGCTTTTTTCTGGGGATCACTTAACACCTCATATGCTTCCTGTATTTCTTTAAATTTTTCTTCAGCTATATCTTTATTTTCCTGATGTCTATCTGGATGCCATTTTTTCACCAGTTGTCTATAAGCTTTTTTTATCTCTTCTGGTGTAGCATTTCTGGATATTCCCAGTATTTCATAGTAATCTTTTCTCTGGTTCAATATCACTCACCCCTTTCTTCTTCTTTTTTTTCTACTATTTCTTCATTCTTTTTTACGGGTTTTACAGCAACTTTAACCTTTGCCGGTTCAATGATTTTGCCTTCTAATTTTACTCCTGGAGAATCCACAGCAAATATATGATATTCCTCAACTTCATCAGTTTCAATTTTTTCAACAACTTCATGTTCAAAGGGATCAAATCTATCATTTTTTTCCGGAATTATAAACTCAACTCCCATATCTTCAATGCTTTTGACAAATAACTTATATACCATTTCAGCACCTTTTGCAAATAAATCCAGGTTATCCTGATTATTAATAACTATGGAAAAGTTTTTATATATTGGTAATATTTGTTTTATAATATTTTCTTTGGTTTCCTTCTTAATTCTTATTTTATCTTTTTGAACAATATCTTTATAATTTTCAAAATCAACTTTTAAGTTTATTGCATAATTTTTGATTTTTTCATATTCTTCCATTAACTTTTTATTTTCGCCTTTTTGATTTTCTAATTCTTTTCGTAATTCTTCAATTTCCTTTTTTAAAATTTCCATATCTTTATCTAATGCCTTCTCTTTATTTTTTATTTCTTTTATTTTTCCTTCTGATTTTTTCTTTTTTTGTGGCATTATAATCCCTCCTTGTACTTTTTTAAAGATTTTTTGATATAATTTTTGATAATCTTGAAGTATATTCATTTAATACCGAATAGATTTTTCTATAGTCGCTATATTTAAATGTTAACAATACTACTTTACCCAATGGATTTGCATTATGACAATAAGATGTCTCAAACATCACAAAATTTTTCAACTCGGGTATTCCAAATTCATTACCAATCACTGTTTTTATTTCAACATTAAATGGTTTTAGAGATAATAATTGTACTTTCATTTTATCTTCTTCAACTATTTTTGATAAAAACAAAATTTCTTTTGTATTAAAATAGCCAGAAGAAATTATCCTGGCTAATCCGTTTACAATGAACTTATTTCTAAAAAATTCTTCTGCCAGTAAAAATATAAGATTATAAAGATTCATAACTCTAATATCTTTTTCGTTGATGCTTTTTGTTTTTATAATGTTTATTATTTCATGCATGGATTTCCCAACAAGACCTTCATTTAATATTTTTTCTAATTCCTTTGAAGATGGAAATCCATATTTTTCAACCGTTCTTGTTATAGATAAACCTAAATTTGTCATTAGTGTTATCTGATAAAAATCATTTGTTAAATCTGAAACTACAACACGTGTAATAAAAATATATCTTGAATCAGGTAATTCTAAAATAACAAGACTATTTGAAAGCTCCGATAGCATTTTTGAGAATCTATCGAACATAATGTTTATATCATAAAACTTATATTCCTGGGGCAATTCTATATTTTTGCTTTTAACTGAAAAACTTTCTTTAATAGCCTCAAAATAAAGCCTTAAAGCTTTGTCGGTGGGGATACGTCCTGCACTTGAGTGTGGCTGAAATATCAACCCCAGATGCTGGAGTTTCTGCATATCGTTTCTTATTGTTGCAGAACTGACTTTTAATGAGGACTTTTTTAGTATTTCAGAGGAACTTATAGGTTTTTTTTCCTCTATAAAATTTTCAATTATAGAAAATAAAACCATTTTCTGTCTATTACTCAATTCTTTTGGCATTTTATCACTCCTTTTTTTTGAGTGCTAATTATATGATAACATAAAAAAAGGCTTGTAAAAAATTAATTATTGGTGTAAAATTAGTTAAGAAATGATAATTAGGAGCGTGATAAACATGATAGGTTATGATATTATTAAAATTTTAAAAGAATTAATTATAGAATATAATTTCCCTTTAGAAAAGGAATATACATTTTTTACTAATAATACTAATAAAATAAAACCGGGTTCGGTTTTTGTTTGTATTAAAGGTTCTTATTTTGATGGACACGATTTTATAAGAACAGCTATAGAATTTAAAGCAGCTTTAATTGTAGCTGAAAATCCAAAAAAAATACCTTTAAATCACCCCTATATTTTAGTTAGCAATACAAAAAAAGCCTATGCTTTACTTAATTATGCATATTATAACATAAATTTCGATGATTTTAATTTTATAGGTGTAACTGGAACTAACGGAAAAACAACTGTAATTTCCTTAATCCATTATGTTTTGACGTATGGAGAAAAAAATAGTTCTTTAATAAGCACAGTTGGAATTAAAATTAACAACGAATTATTATATGAACCATATAACACAACACCAGGCGTTGATGAAATTGCAAAAGTACTAAATCTTTCAAAGGAAAAATCAATAAAGAATATATGTTTAGAAGTGTCTTCTCATGCAATAGATCAAAAAAGAGTATATAAGATTCCTTTTTCAATTGCTATTTTAACAAACATAACCCGCGATCATCTGGATTATCATAAGAATTTTGATGATTATAAAAATACAAAATTATCTTTATTTAAACAATTAAAAAGCGATGGATATGGAATCATTAATTTAGACTGTATAAATTTAAAGGAAGTTCCTGGAAATAATATTATAACATATGGATTTGATAAAAATGCAGATTATGTAATTTCTAATGTTGACTACAATAATGCACAAATGAGTTTTACTATAACAGAACCAGATGGAACAGAAAATAAAATCCATACTCATTTAATAGGAGAATATAATGCACAAAATATGACAGCTGCATTTATTGCATTAAAATTATTAAATATGGACAATGAGATAATAAGACATGGTTTTTTAACTTTTGAAGGAGTTCCTGGACGATTTCAATTGGTAGAAAATACACGAGATATAGAGTATAAGGTTTATATTGATTTTGCCCATACGCCAGATGCCCTTGAAAAAGTATTGAAAAGTGCAAAAAAAATTACTAAAGGCAGGGTAATTCTTGTGTTTGGAGCTGGCGGTGCTGCCGATATTGGCAAAAGAAAAATAATGGGAGAAATTGCTTCAAAGTATAGCGATTTAATTGTTATAACAGATGATGACCCAAAAGATGACGATCCAGATGAAATTATCGAACATATTCTCGAAGGAATAGATAAAAATAAGACATTTATAGTTATTAGAGATAGAAAAACTGCTATAAAAGCCGCTGTTAGCTTTGCTTCAAGAGATGATGTAGTTATAATCGCTGGTAGAGGACATGAAAAATTTCAATTGTATGAAAATGGAAAAAAAATACCTTTCAATGATTATGAAGTTGCACATGAAATAGTTCAAAAATTCAGAAAGGTGATGAAGAGATGAATGAAACTTCTAAAAAAATTCATTATGAAATCGACTCCCGAAAAATAAAAAAAGGAGATACATTTATTGCAATAAAAGGCGAAAAAAACAACGGACATGATTTTGTGAACGATGCTTTTAAAAAAGGAGCTAAAACAGCTATTGTTGAAGAAAAAAGAAATTATATTAAAGAGGTTATTTTAGCAGACAATGTTATTGACTATATAAACAAAAAGGCTTCCATACTATTAAAAGAAAAATCAAAAATTAGAATAGGAATAACTGGTTCAAATGGAAAAACAACTACAAAATTTTTTTTATATCATTTATTATCATATGGATTTAAAGTTTTCACAACAGAAAAAAATTATAATACTGAGATAGGAATTCCTTTAAGCATACTAAATAATTTTAAAAATCAACCTGTATCCATTTTAGAAATGGGACTTAGAAAAGAAAATGATATTGAATATCTTTCAAAATATTATACCCCTAATATTGAAATTATACTTAATATAGGAACATCACATATAGAATTTTTTAAAACAAGAAAAAAAATTGCTGAAGAAAAGTTAAAGATCATTTCATATGCAGAAAAACCAAGCTTATTGTTTATCAACGGAGATGAACCCTTGTTAAATATAGAATATCCAGAAGATATTAAAGTTTTCAGATTTGGGGAAAATAAAGATAATGATGGTTATTTAATAGATTTTGAATATTTAAACTGGAATACCCGTGTTTATTATAATATTTTTGGTGAAAATTTAATGCTTACACTTAATGGTATATGGAATAAAGGACAATTAATGGATGCTTTAGCATCACTAATGGTTTCATTGTATTTTGAAATTCCACTTGATCCTTTTTATATTTCAAGTTTTTCTTTGCCAGAAAAACGTTTTGAATTAAAGAAATATGGAACATCCCTAATAATAAATGATGCTTATAATGCTTCAAAAGAATCATTCTTAAGTGGATTTGAAAGTATTAAAAAAATGTCTATAAAAAAGAAAAAAATTCTATTAATGGGAGAAGTTCTTGAGATAGGAGATAAATCCTATGAATACCATATTGAAATAATAGAAAGTGCGAAAAAGATTTTTGATCAGATATATTTTTATGATCCTAAGAATAAATTTAAATTTAACAACATCTCAATTCTTCATAAAAAAGAAGATATTTTTGATATTTTAAAATCAGAAAATGCTTTAATATATGTAAAAGGTTCAAATGGAACGAATCTGTGGAAATATGTTGAAGAATTTTTGAACGATTAGGGAGGAATTTATGCTTTTATCAATTATTTTAATATTAATATTTATGGAATTTTTGTTGTATCCGGTATATATAAAATGGGCTCAAAAAAAACAATTTGGACAATATATTAGACCAGAAGGTCCTGACCTTCATGGTTATAAACAGGGAACACCAACAGCTGGAGGAATATTATTTATACCAACTATTTCTATTTTAAATATAATTTCGTATATATATTATAATGATTTAATTTTTATGTATATTGCTATGTCTGCCTTTCTTTTTGGGCTTATTGGTTTTTTTGATGATTTTAGCTCAATATTGAAAAAAGATGCAATGGGATTATCTCCAAAAGGGAAACTGGTTTTACAGATATTGTTTTCCTCTTTATTATTTATTATATTCTTTAATTTTAATATGGATTATATTCTAAAAATCCCATTTACAACCTATAATTTAAAACTATCATCAATACCGTATTTATTGTTTTATATATTGTTTTTTACAGGTTTTTCAAATGCAACGAATCTTACAGATGGACTCGATGGGTTAGCTGGCGGAACTTTTATAATATCTTCAATATTTACTATATTAATTGGTGTATATTATTTTAATGCACCAATCATTTTGTTATATACTATTATATTACCAGTAACTATTTTTCTCATTTTTAATGTTAAACCAGCTAAAGTTTTTATGGGTGATACAGGTTCTTTAGCTCTTGGCGCAATATTGAGTGCATTAGTAACATATTATCATATTGAATTATTCCTTATTTTTACTGGATTTATTTTTGTAATAGAGACTTTGAGTGTTATTATTCAGGTATTTTCATTTAAATTACGAGGAAAAAGAGTTTTTTTAATGTCTCCTATACACCATCATTTTGAACTGAAAAAGTGGCCAGAAGAAAATATAACTTTTAGATTTATATTGGTTAATCTAATATTTTCATTAATAGGTTTTGGAGGTATATTATGAAAATATGTCTTGTTGGATATGGTATAAGCAATGAAGCATTGCTAAAAAATATTTTAATTAAAGAAAATGTAGAAATTTTTGTAAGTAATAATAAAGAATTATCATATAAAGATATAATCTTTTTTGAAAAAAATAAAATATCATATGAAGAACAACATGGAAAACTTTTAAAAGAAGCAGACTTAGCTATAATAAGCCCTGGAATTCATCCAGAAAGTTTGCCTATAAAAATTATCAGGGAAAATAATATTCCCTACACCACAGAAATTGAATACTCATGGAGAAAAATAAAAGAGAAAAATCCTGAATCTATATTTATAGGCGTTACAGGAACTAATGGAAAATCTACTACAACTAAATTAATATCACATATATTATCAAAATCTTATAATACTTTTGTTGGTGGAAATTTAGGAACTCCTTTATCCTCGGCGAATTTTGACAAAGAAATTTATATAGTAGAGATTTCAAGTTTTCAAATTTTTTGGGGTAAAAATTTTATACCAGAAATTGCTGTTTTAATCAACTTAATGCCAGACCATTTAAATTGGCATGCATCTCTTGAAGAATATTACAATACAAAATTAAACTTAATACATAAAACCATTCAAAATGATGGTATAGGTTTTGTTAATTCAAATCTCAAATCTTATTTTAAAGAAAATACAAATAATCTATATTTTTTTGGGGATAATGGTGAATATATATGGAAAAATAACATGATAGAAACAAAAAATAATATTAATATAAAAGTAACGAACGAAACATTAAAATTAGATTTATATAAAGAAGATGTTCTGGCTGCTGTTTCAGTTGCATTGAATCTTGATTTATCAAAGATTTTAATTGAAGAATCATTAAAAACTTTTAAAACATTAGAACATAGAATGGAATTTGTTGGTGAATATAAAGGGATTAAATTCTTTAATGATTCAAAAGCAACAAATGTTCATGCAGCTTTATCAGCTTATAAATCATTCAGACAAAAAAATTATATAGCTATGCTTTCTGGCCAGCCAAAAAATGAAGATATGGAAATTCTTTTAAAAGAATTGCAAAATTATGCAAAAAAGGTACTTGTTTTTGGAGATATGGTTGGTGAAATAAATAAATATAAATTTTTTACCAATTATATTGTTGAAGATAATTTAAAATCAGCTATAAAAAAAGCTGTTGCAATATTCAGAAATAATACTTATAAAGAAGATACTTATATTATTTTATCTCCTGCAGGAGCGAGTTATGATTTATTTAAAAATTATAAAGAACGCGGGAAAAGATTTAAAGAAGAAGTGTACAAATTAATGGAGATGATATAATGAACAAATCCCGTATTTTGAAAAATAGAGCAATTTTATTTATAATAATTGTCGGCATGGCTTTAACACTTGGTACATTTTTTGTATATAGTTCTTTAAGAGCTATGGAATCGACATTTTCACCTATACAAATAGATAAAATGTTTCAAAAACATGTATTTACTATATTATTATCATCTTTTTTAGGCATTATAGCTTTCATCTTATCCAAATATATAACAAAAAGCAGACATTTTATGAATATTTTATTTATATTTTTTATGACTTTACTTGCTCTGGCTTTAGCTCAAGCCCCTATAAATGGAACAAAAAGATGGATAACAATTTTAGGTATTCAAATTCAACCGTCTGAATTTATGAAATTATTTTTACCTCTATACCTGTCATGGTATTATTACAAAATAAAAGAAAGGAAAGCGACATTTGTTTTTGGTATAATAATACCGTTGTTCATAATATTTTTATCCATTTCTTTAATATTTTTAGAACCAGATTTGAGTTCATCTATTCTTATATTTATACTGGCCATTTTGACGATATACATTAATGGAGTAAAGAATATACATTTTTATATGACTCTTTTAATACTAACAATTTCCGGAATTTTTATTATAACAAATGCTGATATTTTGAAAGGCTATCAAAAAGATCGTTTAGAGCAATTTTCTAAAATAGAAGAAAATTATCAATTAAGACAATCGCTTGATGCCATTACAAATGGAGGATTTTTTGGTTCTGGTTCATTTATAGGGGAAGAAAAATATTCCGTACCTTATTCTTATAGCGATTTTATTATTGCTGTTATAGGAGAAGAATGGGGAAAATTAGGGATATTAATGGTTATAACCTTATATTTTCTAATATCGCGAGAGTTAATATTAATGTCTTATCATATGAAAAATTCTGCAGCCCGTAATTTTATGGTAGTATTTGCATTCTGGATATTTTTTCAAAGTTTTATAAATGTTGGAGTTTCAATTGGAATGCTCCCAACTACTGGTGTAACGTTACCTTTAATGAGTTACGGTAATTCTTCATTATTGATTACTATTGTTTCTATTGGATACATAATGGGAATGGTATTTTACGAAATAATAGATGAGCAAACAATTGATGAGCAAACAAAAGAAATATTAGAAAATCAAGAAAATAAAAAAAGGGTGGAAAGAACAGATGAAGTATAGAATAGTTGTATCTGGCGGCGGTACAGGAGGTCATTACTATCCTGCTTATTCTGTTATAAAAGAATTAGAAAAAACAATTGATTTTGATTTAACCTATTTTACCATATATAATAGATTGGATGATATTAAAGTTTCTAAAGATTTTCCTTATGCAAAAAAAATATCCTTAAAAGTAAAAGGCCTTAAAAGACCATTATATTCATTGGAAAATATAAAGATTCTATATAATACATATAAAAATTATCTATCAATAAAAAAAATTATAAAAAAAATAAATCCTCACTTTGTAATTCTTACAGGGGGATATGTAACTGTTCCTGTTGGCCTTGCTGCAAAAGTTTTAAATATACCTATATTCATTCTTGAACAAAATAAAATAATGGGTGTTGCAAATAAAGTTTTAAGCAATTATGCAGAAAAAATCTTCCTGACATATAACAACACAATAGGCAATAAATTTCCAGAGAAAAGCATAGTTAGCGGAAACCCTTTAAGAATTCCTGAAAAAATAGATCGAGAAAATATATTAAATAATCTTAATTTTGATTATAATACTCCGTTGATTACAGTATTTGGTGGAAGTTTGGGTTCAGAATTCATTGATGATTTGATGAAGAATGTTTATAACAGAATAAAAAATGTTAATTTTATTCATATATCTAAAAATTTAAAATCAACATGGGATAATGTAAAAACATTTGAATATTTAGATAATCTTACAGAATATCTTGCAATTAGTGATATGGTTATTAGCCGTGGTGGTGCAACCAGTTTATCAGAGATTGACTTTTTTGATTTACCTGCTATAATTATACCGTGGGAAAGTTCTGCAGAAAATCAACAAACTTTAAACGCAAAAGCTCTTAAGAAAAAAAATATCTGGATATTTAGAGAAAATAATGTTAGTTATAAAGATATAGTAAATATAATATCTGAAGTTAAGACAAGAAAAACTTATACTATAAATAAAGAAAATCCGTCTACAATTATTATAAAAACAATTTTAAACTCATTGGGAGGCGCCTGAAATGAAATACTTTTTTTCCGGAATAGGTGGAATAGGAATGAGCTCATTAGCTCTTTATACGAAATATAAGGGGTTTGATGTAAGTGGATCAAACAATGTAGAGAGTGAAAGAACAAATTATTTAAAAAATAAAAATATTGACATAAAAATAGGGCATACAAAAGAAAATATTTTAAATACTGATTTAATAATAAAAAGTACAGCTATAAAAGATTCTAATCCAGAAATTAAATATGCAAAAGAATGGAATATACCAATTCTTAATAGAATGGAATATTTAAATTATATTTTAAAAAACAACTATAGTATAGGGATTACTGGAACAGATGGAAAAACAACTACAACTGCAATGATATCACACATTTTAAAAGAAGCGCTTTATGATCCTACAGTATTTTTAGGAGGAATTCATGATAGTTTAGAAGATGGAAACTTCAGACTCGGTGCCGGACCTATAATCAGTGAAGTGGATGAAAGCGATGGCTATATTAGAAACACAATTCTGGATGTATCTATAATAACAAATTTAAGACCAGACCATTTAGAACATTATAATAATTCTTTCGAAAATCTTATAGATTCTCTATATAATCATGCATCTAATGCCAGAGATTTTGTGTTGTTAAATGGTGATGATGTTATTTTAAATACATTTTATGATAATTTCGTTATAAAATTTGGTACAACTAATAATTCAGAATACTATTTTACAAATAGAATACCTCATGGATATTATCAAACATTCGATGTCCATTATAAAAATAAATTTATAGGAAAAATAAAAATGAATTTGCCAGGTGTTCACTATGCTTATGACGCCATAGCAGCCATTGCATATTCACTGGAAATGGGAGTTAGTTTTGAAAAGATATGTAAGGCTTTTGAAACATTCAATTCAGTAAATAGAAGATTTAATGTCCTGTTTAAAAATAGCCATATTTTTGTTGTTGATGATTATGCGCACACTCCAGAAGAAGTTGAACATACTATTAAAGCTGCAAGAGAATATTTCCCAGATTATCCTATAGTAGCTATATTTCAACCACATAGATACACAAGACTATTCAGACATTATCAACAATTCAGCCAGGTTTTAAAAAATGCCGATAAAGTTTTTGTATATAGAATATATTCCGCCTTTGAAGAACCTATTGAAGGTGTAAATGAATTAAAAATGGCAAAATTAATAGATGATTCCGAATTTATTAATTCTGAAAACGAAATGATTGATAAAATATTGGATTTAAGTGAAGGAGTATTTTTATTTTTAGGCGCAGGGGATATAACAAATGTGGCTAAAAAGGTAAGCAAAATATTCACGAAAAAATATGAAAATGTTATATGAAATTCATATATAACATCAGCAAAAACACTAATATATTAAAAATAATATGGGCATTATGCCCATATTATTTTACTTCTTCAAGAGTATCTAATATCTTAACAATTTTATCAAGTTTTGTCATTTCAAAAATTTTTCTTACCTGTGGCTGTAAACCAACAAGAATTAATTCTTTTTTCAAATTTCTCGATTCTTTCAATAAACTCACAACCGCACCAAGACCTGCACTGTCGATATATGAGACTAAAGACATATCTATCACATATTTAGTATGAGATAAACTTACAAGTTTTTCCTTTGTTTTTTGCTTAAACGTTGCTGAATGATAAGCATCAATTTCTCCTTCAACCTTAATCAAATAGAAATTATCCTTTTCAGAAAAATCAACTGTAAAATCCATTATAACACCTCCATTTTATCTTCAACTTTTTATAAATTATACCATATTTTTTTATTATATTCAAAAAATAAAAAAATACAAATTATTTTGTAATCCCAATCAACTAATAAAAAATAAAATTTTATTTTAATTTTTTTTATATCAATATTGATTTTTTTTAAAAAATATGGTATATTATTAATATAAATGAAAGTATATATATAAATTTTTATAGAGGGGGAGTTCTATGAAAATATTATCCTTGATCTTTATATTAACAGGAATGGTAATTATTTTATCGGTTTTTCTTGGATATTCTTTAACATTTTGGAAAACTGTAAAATTTATTCTGGGGTGTGGATTTATATATGCAGGTTTTAACCCCGAGCAAACAGTAAAAATAAAAAAAGGAAATAAAGAAATCTTGTTGCAGGGTAAAGATGCTGAAAAAGCAATAGATGATATTTTAGAAATACAGGAAGGATTGATATTTAAATTTATGAAAAAGTTCCATAATAATTTTAGACTGAAAAGTTTAATTTTTGGCTTAATTACTGGAATAATATTGATATTGGATAGTTTAAATTTAATAAGTACAAATTTAAATTTTTGGGAGATAATATTATTAATAATAGGTGCAGGCTTAATATCCTCTGGGATTTCAAAAATTTTTTTAAGGGGGAAATAAGATGATATCAGGAATTGTTTATGTTTTGATGGGCATAATAATACTTACAACACTTATTTTGAAAATATCCTTTACTATTAGTACAATAATAGAAATTATATTAGCAACAATATTTATTTTTGATGGTTTAAAATTATTAAAAAAAATAAAAAGTGAAAATCTTGGAAACTTGATTTTTGGTATTATTCTAATTTTTGATTTGTTTAATTTATTTAATTTCAAACCCTCTGTTGGAGAATTGGTGTTATTATATATAGGTACACAATTATTAGCATCGGGTATGGTTGAATTATTTTTTAGAGATCTGGCATTTAAAATATCAAAAAATAAAATCAATCATGATGAAAAAATTTTTGAATTAAAAAATAATAATTATAATTTCAACTTTAATTTTGATTTTGATTGGAATAAGTGTAATATTACTACACATGACGAAGATAATATAAAAATAAAAAGTACATATAATAAATCAATATTTAACCAAAAAATACATATGGAAAATACCAAATTTGATTTTAAAGAAAAATTACGAATTAACTCAATAAATATCCCTGAAAGAGCGGAGAATAAAATATATATATCCAATAATATAAAAGCTAATTTTGATATTCAAATAAGCGTTTGTGATTTGCTTATGGATTTCTATGAAATAAAAGCACAATATGTAAGAATAAATTCTAAAGCATCAAATATTCATTTAATTCCCTCGTCAAAAACAGATTCAACCATTGATATGAATATACAGGTAAGTAATCTTACAATAGAGATACCTGTTGATACTTTTGTAATAATTAATTTTATAGGAGATTTAACAGTAAAAGAGTTAAATAATTTCATACAAAAAGACGATTCCACACTTGTATCAAATAATTTTGAAAAAGCTAAATATACATGCAAAATAAATATATCTTCTGAAATGTCAAAAATTTCCGCATTCATAGATTAATTTTCGGTCTATTACGGTGTTACACGCTGACAACAAGTTTTTGGATTAAAAAATTGGATTTTTTAAAATTAAAAAACACCCTTTTCTTATTTTTTGTCCAAACCTTGTAGAGGGTGAATACGTATAGAAATAAAAAACGATCACTATAAATATGCATTTGATGATTTAATAATAGAATTATCCAAAAAAGGAAAAGTAGTAATATTAATAGATGAATATGAAAAACCTATATTGAATACTATAAATAACAAAGAAATGGCAGAAAAATATAGAAATGTGTTAAGAAATTTTTATGTAGCAATAAAATCAAAAGATGAATACATAAAATTTGTATTCATAACAGGAATCACAAAATTCATAAAAACCGGAGTATTCTCTGCACTTAACAATTTAAATGATATATCTCCTCTGGATACAGACTATTCGTAAATGCTTGGATATACTCAAGAAGAACTCGATATTTTAAAGACTATATAGAACAAACAGCAAAAAAGTTTAATGTCTCAAGAGAACAATTACTAAAAGAAATGAAAAAATACTATAATGGATTCTCACAAAAATCCCCGTTTTCGGGGATTTTGTTATAAGAATTTATCAATAATCTCATCAATCAAATTTCTTTCATCATCCTCAAAAGAAAAATAACCAAGAGCTACATGTTTATGACTAAAGCCATATTTTGTTAATAATTTCCATATCATCTTCTTTTCTAAATTTTCGAATACAATTTAGGAAATATGTACAAATAAAAAGAATTATATTAATGAATATCTTCGCAGGAGGCGATTATATGACCAGAGGACTTTATTTTTCTACTATGGGTATGCTTGCTAATATGGCACAACTTGATAATATATCAAATAATTTATCTAATGCTGATACTACAGGATATAAAAAAGACGAAATAACCTTTAAAGCATATCTTGAAAAAGAATTCAGAAATTATAATTCAACTGACTTCAACAAAGGTAGACATATTGGGTATATGGAAACCGCATTAATTTCAGATGAAACAAAACCAATAATGTCTCAGGGGAAAATCGAAGAAACAAATAATCCTCTGGATTTTGCAATATTTGGAGATGGATTTTTTAAAATAGAAAGGAATTCTAAGGTCTTTTACTCCAGAAATGGTGAATTTAAAAGAAATCAGGAAGGATTTTTAATAACCTCAGATGGTGACTATGTACTTGATATAAACAATAAACGTATTCAAATTCCTGAAAAGTTTAATGTTGATGAAAAGGGAAATATATATAATGGAAACCAGTTAACAGGCCAGAAAATTGCTGTAGTTAATCTTAAAAACCCTTCTAAATTCGGAATAAATCTCTTTACTGGTAATGAAATATCATCTGAAAATTATAAAATAATGCAGGGTGGTCTGGAAAAATCAAACGTGGATACGTTAAAGGAAATGATAAATTTAATAAATGCTAATAGAGCATTTAATATATTAGAAAAATCCGTTCAAACTCAGGATTTAATGACTGGCAAGATCATAGAAAGCGCTCAAAGAATATAATCAATAATATAATTTCAAGGAGGAAAAAAATATGTTAGTATCCCTTTATTCTGCATCAACTGGAATGATAGCACAGCAAAGAAGACTCGACACTATTTCTAATAATTTATCAAACGTAGACACGACAGGTTATAAGGCTCAAAGGATTGAGTTTCAGGATTTGTTATATACACCTATAAAAGAAGCTGGAACTCCAACAGCTCAAAACTCAACATTGCCAACAGGTGAGTATGTAGGTCATGGAGTTAGAGTAGCCGCAACAAATAGAATATTCACACAAGGTAATATAGAACAAACTGGTGGAACTTTTGATCTTGCAATAATGGGCGACGGATTCTTTCAGATGCAATTGCAGGATGGTAGAATTGCATATACAAGAGATGGCTCATTTAAAGTAGATGCTAATGGAAGATTAGTTAATTCAAATGGATTATTATTGGTTCCAAATATAACATTACCAACAAATGCTGAAAGTGTAAATATTTCACCAGATGGTATAGTAAGTGCAAAGCTCCCAGACGGAACAATACAAAATGTTGGTAATATTACCCTTGTCAGGTTTGTAAATCCAGCAGGATTAAAAGCTATAGGAAATAATTTATATCTGTCCACTCCAGCATCTGGTGTAGCTACTGAAGGCATTCCGAATCAGGATGGGTATGGTTCAATTGAACAGGGATCATTAGAAAAATCCAATGTGGATGTTGTTAAAGAAATGGTCAATATGATCGTCGCACAAAGAACATATGATCTCAATGCAAGAGCAGTACAGACAGCAGATGATTTCTTAAGAACAATTGGAACATTGAAAAGATAATAGAGGTTAAAAATATGAACATAGATATGAATATAATTGTTGATTATTCTTTGAGAATAGGTATAAGCATAATCGTTTTAATATTAACTAAA
Organism: Marinitoga sp. 1155; assembly: GCF_001021175.1. NCBI lineage: Bacteria > Thermotogati > Thermotogota > Thermotogae > Petrotogales > Petrotogaceae > Marinitoga > Marinitoga sp. 1155. The sequence goes on from NZ_AZAX01000045.1 coordinate 70,855, forward strand.
TTTTTCTCTAAAATAACATACAAATCGATGATGAAAATAACTGAAAAAACAGGAAGATCAATAGCATACAAAAATACATCAAAAGTCTTAATAAATATATTCTATTACACGCTTGGAGGATTCATTATTTTATCTTTATTATTTAAGGATTTTATGCCATTTTTAACAGGGCTTGGAATATCTGGAGTTATCGTAGCATTTGCGATACAGGAACCGTTGTCTAATTTTATTTGTGGAATCCTTTTGATGTTTTCAAAAACAATAAAAGAAGGAGATGCAATTGAGGTAAATGGCATTTCTGGAAGCGTTGATCAAATAGATTTGAATCATACAGTTATAAAAACTTTTGATGGAAAACTCGTAAGAATACCAAATAAAACTATGTGGAACAGTTCAATAACAAACTATTGGCCATCAAATATCAGAAGAAGTGAGATTAATCTTGGAGTTTCTTATAATACTGATTTAACGAAATTTTTTGGATTGATAAATGAATATTTAAAAACATCACATTTAATTTACCAAGATAATGATCATAAGCCTTTTATCTGGTTTTCAGGATTCAACGATTCTTCTATAGACTTTTCCATAAAATTCTGGTTAAAGAAAGATGATTATTTTGAAGGCACTAAAAAAATCGCTACAGAAATATTTGAATTATTAAAACTAAATAATATTGAAATACCTTTTACACAGATAGACATAAATATAAAAAGGGGCTAAAATCCCCTTTTTATATTATATTAATTCTATTATACGAAGTAAAATTTTTTATTGTTAGCATTATAAATGCTTTTATATAAATTTACTATTGTAATAAAATGAGGCTGAAATTTTCAGCCTCATTTATTTTTAGAGTTGTTTAAAAGTTTAATATCTACAATACCTAGGTTGTCTAAAAAGTCTCAAATGAAATGAAGGCTCGAAGATTGCCCTTAAAATTATGAATGTAAGCCGTCAAAAAAAACAGGACGTTTTTTTGAGTGAAGCTTTTTCATGGATGAAAAATCTGAACGACGGCTGAGAATGAATAATTTTAAGGATAAGCAATCGAGCTGCCTGAGTGAATTTGACTTTTTAGACATCGTATCTGCAATACCATATAATTATTGAAAATAAAAAAAATGTTACAATAATTTCATCTAAACAGTTGACATATATATGTATTATGTATATAATAAAAGTAGACGTATATATAAAAAACATATAGAAAACGGAGGTGAATGACATGGCATATTATGATGATAATTATGGATACGGAAGAGGATTCGGTAGAGGAATGGGACATGGTTATGGTATGGGAAGAAGAATGGGAGCAGGATTTGGAAGAGGTTTTGGTAGGGGACGTGGTTTTGGTAGAGGCTTTGAATATGGCGCAGGAAATTATGACGAATATTACAGGCCATCAGATGAAAAAGCTATGTTATTAGATTATAAGAGATATCTTGAAGAAGAAATGCGTTTTGTCGAAGAAAGATTAAGAGAACTTGATAGATATTCTCAAGGGGGTGAAAGGTGATGCCAGGCTTTGATGGAACAGGCCCAATGGGAACAGGACCAGTCGGAAGAAGATTGGGGCCATGTGCAAATCCAGGATATATTGCTCCAGTTTCACCAGTATATAGATGGGTGAGACCTTTTAATAATGCATTTTATGGATTCAGAAGAGGTTTTGGCATGGGACGCGGTTTTGGTAGAGGTTTTGCCGCCGGATATGGTAGAGGTTTTGGTAGGGGACACGGAAGAAATTGGTGGTAAAAATATTTTAATCGAGGGTTGGTTTCCAACCCTCTTTTATAAGTATTTAATATAATATATCATTTTTGTATATATAGTGGTATAATATATATGAATAATTGAACAGGAGGAAAAAAACGTGAAAATTACTATATTAAGTGGAAAAGGCGGAACAGGTAAAACAACTGTCTCTACCAATTTAGCATACACGCTATCAAAAATATACAATGTTCAGTTATTAGATGTTGATGTTGAAGAACCAAATGATCACTTGTTTTTTGATATAAACTTTGAAAAAGAGGAAAGTGTAGATATTTTATTACCTATAGTTGATAATAACGCATGTATAAAATGCGGGGAATGTGCTAAAGCGTGTCAGTTTGGTGCTATTTCTGTATTTCCAACAGGAACAATGGTATTTGAAAGCCTATGTCACGGTTGTGGAGCATGTGCTATGGTTTGCCCTGTAAATGCTATTAAAGAAGAACCTAAAAGTATAGGTAAAATAAAATTAGGAAAAATAAATGAAAATTTAAAATTTGGAATGGGTCTTTTAAATATAGGGGAACCTTCAGGTGTAAGGATTATAAGACAATTAAAAAAGCATATAGATAGATCTGCAGATATTGTATTAATCGATTCACAACCTGGAACATCTTGTCCTGTGGTGGAAAGCTTAAGAAACACAGATTTTGCTATCTTAGTGACGGAACCAACAACATTTGGCCTACATGATTTAGCACTTGCTGTAAATTTAGTAAAAGAAATGGGCATACCTGCAGGCATTGTTGTAAATAGAGATACAGGCAAAACAAATATGATAGATGAATATTCTAAAAAAGAAAATATTCCTATAATATTAAAAATACCTTTTGATAGAAATATAGCAAAATTATATTCAGAAGGAAAAATATTCTCTCAGTATTTACCAGAATGGGAAGAAAAGTTCAAAAAGGCTTTTGAAACCATAAAGGGGATGATTATATGAAGCAATTAGTTATAGTCAGCGGAAAAGGTGGAACAGGTAAAACAACTTTAAGTTCTTCCTTTGGAGCTCTATTAAATAACGCAGTCCTTGCTGATTGTGATGTTGATGCTGCTAATTTGAATCTAATGTTCAATGGTGAATTAAAAGAAAAATATGATTATTATGGTGGAAAAAAAGCTATAATAGATCAAAATAAATGCGATAAATGTGGTATTTGTAAAAATATCTGCCGATTTGAAGCTATAACCTTTGAGAATGGTATATATGATGTAGATCCATATGCATGTGAAGGCTGTAATGCATGTGTTATAGCTTGTCCTCAAAATGCTATAAAACTAGAAACTGCATTATCTGGAGAATATTATTATTCATCACTTAATGATGAAAAAGATATTGTTCATGCTAATTTAAACCCCGGAGAAGAAACCTCTGGTGGATTAGTAGCAGAAGTTAGAAAATTAGCCATGAATAAAGCCCAGGAAAAAAATAAAGATATTGTATTAATCGATGGCGCTCCTGGTATTGGATGTCCTGCAACTTCATCTATAACAGCAACAGATTATGTTGTTATAGTAACCGAACCAACAACGTCAGGATTACATGACTTAAAAAGAATTGTAGAAACAGTAAGACATTTTAGAAGAGATTTTGGTGTTGTAATTAATAAATATGATTTAAACTCTGTTGTAAGTAAAGAAATAATAAATTACTGTATAAGCGATGGAATTGAAGTACTCGGTGAAATCCCTTTTGACGAAACAGTTGAAAAATCAAACTTAGAAATAAATCCTGTTGTTAATTATGAAAATAGTTCAGCTGCAAAAGCAATTAAAGATATATTCAATAAAGTAATGAAAAAATTAAAATAAATTATGGAGGTGTTATTATGAAATTGGCAATACCATCACAAGGAAAAACATTAGATTCATTAAGCAACGATAGGTTTGCAAGAGCCGAACTTTTTGTAATTTATGATTTAGAAAAAAACGAAATTGTGGAAATAGTAGAAAACACAGCAAATGAAGCACACGGCATGGGGCCAAAAGTATCACAAATGTTAGCAGAAAAAGGTGTTAATATATTAATATTGGAAAGTGTTGGGAAAAATGCCTTCGAAGTTTTAAAAGCTGCGGGAATAGAAGTATATTTAACAAAAAAAGATACATTAGCTAACATAATTGAAAATTATAAGAATGGAAAATTAGAAAAAGTGGAAAGTGCAACACATTAAGGAGTTGAGATAATGAAAATAGCATTTGGCACAAAAGATGGAATACATATAAATGATGAACACTTTGGACATTCTGAAATATATGTTGTATATGATTATGACGGAAACGAATTTAAAAAAATAGAAGAAATTAAAAACCCTTATGCAGAAACTCATTTACATGCAAAGGCAGAAGAAATAAAAGAATTTTTAGGTCATTGCAAAGTCTGGGTAGGTAATTCAATGGGAAAAGGCTCCATGATAAAGCTCGACAAATGGGGATACAAACCATTAATAGTTGAATCAAAAACAGTTGAAGACGCATTAGAAGAAGTTAGATATATGTTAGCTGGAGAAGTAGAATAATCTCCTGGAGGTGATAACATGCCATGGATAAAAGAAAATGAATGTATAAAATGTAAAATATGTTTAAATGTATGTCCTGTTGAAGGAGCAATAACTTTAAAAGATGATGGTTATCCATATATAAATAATGATATTTGTACAAGATGCGGATTATGTATGGAAAAATGTCCTAAAAATGCTATAAGACCAAACTCTGAAAACCCAGCAATGCGTGGTATGGGTAGAGGAAGAGGAATGGGTCGCGGAATGGGTAGAGGATTAGGAAGAAATAGGGGATTTTAAAAACGAAAAGGGGTGATTTTTCTTGAAATTTGGAAATTTTGAAACGAAAAATCATATATTTATGGCTCCAGTAAAAACAGCTTTAGCTACACCAAAAACAGGATTTATTACAGACGAACAAATAGCATACTACGAAAGAAAAGCAAAAGGTGGAGTTGGTACAATTATCTTAGAACCAATAGCGGTTTTATCTTCAGGTAAAGAACACCCGAAACAAACTATGTTAAATACAGATGAACACATAACAGGATTGAAAAAATTAACTAACGCACTTCATAAACACGAAACAAAATTAATTGTACATCTTAATCACGCTGGAAGAGCTGCAAACCCAAAAGCATCAGGTGAAGTTTTATCATCATCATCAATCAAATGCCCTTCTACAGGTCAAATTCCAAAAGAATTATCAGAATATGAAATAAAAAATATAATCGATGCATTTAAAGAAAACGCATTAAGAGCTCAAAAAGCAGGTGTTGATGGAATCGAGATTCAATTTGGACACGGATATATAGTTCATCAATTTTATTCTGAAAGACTGAACAAAAGGGATGATGAATACGGTAAAAATAGATTCAAATTTGTCAGAGAACTCTTATCTTCTATAACATCAGAACTCGAAATCCCTTTGTTTATCAGAATTTCCGGAAGTGAGTTTGTGGAAAATGGAATAACAAATGAGGATTTAAAAACAATATTTGCTCTAGCAGAAGAATTTAATGTTTCTGCAATTCATGTTGGGTGGGGAAATGCATGTGATTCAGCTCCATGGTATTATAATCATATGTCATTACCAACAGATATAATGGATAAAAAGTTAATGGAAATAAGAGAATTAACTTCATTGCCATTAATAGCCGCAGGTAGAATGCATAAAAATGAAAGATACAAAAAATTAGTGAAAGATAAAATAGTAGATGGTGTAGTCTTTGGAAGACAATTAATTATTGATCCAGACTTTCCAAATAAAATATTATCAAATTCTGATGATTATTTAAGATGTGGTAGTTGCTTACAAGGATGTCTTGGAAATGTAAAAGCAGGAAAACCAATAGGTTGTATAGCAAATCCAGAATTACATAAAGAATTTATTGTTAACATTGAAAATAAGAAGAAAATAGCAATAGTTGGAGCAGGTCCTGCAGGATTATTTGCTGGCTTATACTTAAAGAAAAAAGGTTACGATATAACTATCTTTGAAAAAAATGCATATTTAGGTGGTCAATGGGTATTAGCATATAAATCTCCTGGAAAAATGTCCATGAAGGATACATTAGATGATTTAATAAAAAAAGCAGAAAAAGAATTAACCATAAAAACAAATACAAAAGTTACAGCAGAAACTTTTAAAAACAGGTCTTTTGATGCAATTATTGTGGCAACTGGTGCAAACCCATTTATCCCTCCTATTAAAGGATTAGAAAATTACATTACTGGCTTTGATTTCTTTGAAGGAAAAGAAATAAATGGTGAGAGGGTATTAATAATTGGCGGAGGTTTAATAGGATTAGAAGTTGCTGAAGCATTAGTTAAAGAAAACAAGAAAGTTACTGTTGTTGAGGCGTTAGATGAAGTTGGAAGAGGAATGGAAATAGTGGCAAGCAAATTATTTAAGAAAAATTATGCTCCAAAAATATCTATTTATACAAAAACTATGGTAAAAGAAATTAAAGGGAAAGAAGTATTCGTTCAAACCAAAGAAGAAGAAGTTTCTTTAGGTGAATTTGATGATATTGTAATTACGGCAGGCACAAAACCAGATAATAAACTATATGAAGAATTATCAAAAGAATTAGATAATGTATATTTAATAGGAGACGCATTAAAAGTTGGACAAATAATAGACGCAACAACTGAAGGCTTTGAATTAGCGATGAAAATATAATTAAAATAATTAATCTCCTGCTTCATGCGGGAGATTTTTTATATTAAGGGGTAATCCATACATTTTCGAATTATTTAAACATTTTACTAAAAATTAATATTATTTTTATTGCATGACAAAAATGTTGTTTGTTATAATATTATTTGTAAAATAACTATAATACATACAAATTTTCCATAATCATAATGAAAGGTGAAATTAAATGAAAAAAATTTTATATCTTCTATCTATAATTTTTCTTATAGCAATATTTTTTCTAATATATCTTTTTATACCTTTAAATTATAAAACTGAAAATATAAATAATAAAAATTATAGGTTGAAAAAGGTTGGAAACATAAAAATAGTTTATTTATCCGGAACACCATCAGAAGTTGGTTATCATCATGGTCTTGCATTGAAGAACGAAATAAATAAAATGAAAAATTATCTTGAAGAAGAAATGAGGAATAGGAATTTTTTTGAAAAAATTATAATAAGATATACAATGAAAAATTATTTTAGAAATACACCTTCAAAATATAAAGAAGAAATGGCGGCTGTTGCCAGAGCAAGTAATGTAGATCTAGACACAATTTTTTTATTAAATATATACGATGAAATTTTCAACCTATATGGTTGTACCAATATTGCAGTGTGGGGTGAAAAAACTGTTAATAATGAAATAATTCATGGCAGAAATCTTGATTATTTTCTTTCAAATAAACTTTGGGATCAAAATGTTCTATTTGTCTATAATATAAATGATGGAAATAATTTTGTTTCATTAACATGGCCTGGAATAGTTGGAGTATTATCTGGAATTAATGAAAAAGGAATAAGCCTTGGTTCTATGACTTCTGAATCTGATTATCAAAGTTCAAAGGGTATTTCTACGGGAATTCTGTATAGAATAATTATGGAAAATGCCGAAAATATATCAGATGTTGAAAATATATTGAGAAAAAATAAAAGAACAATAGGAAATAATTTGATGGTTTCAAGTAGAAAAGATAATAAAGCTGTAGTGTTTGAATTTGATTCAAAAAATTTTGAAAAAATTGAAAGTAGAGAAATGCTTGTTTCAACGAATCATTTTACAGCATTGAAAAATAAAAAAGGAGATTATTCTGGTTCAATATCAAGAAAAATTATTGCAGAAAAATATTTAGATAATAAGCAAAATATTTCATCGAACAATATTGTGGAGATTATGAGAAGCATGGATACAGGTGATTTTGGTAATCAATCAATATGTAGATCTGACACAGTTCACAGCGTGATTTTTTTACCGAAAATCGGAGAAATCTATATTGCTGCAAATGATGGAATATATGCATCATGTGGAAGATACTTCCATTTTTCATTTAGAGGAGGCAAATTAAAATTTATTGATTATATAGATTATTCTAATAAATATTTTAATCTATTAAGAAGCTTTTTTTACTATAAATATCAGGTAAAAGAATTGGATAATAAAAAAATTATGTATTATATAGAATCATTTACGAAAAATAGAAAACTTGATGATATAGATATAATCAATATTATTAGGTTCTATAAAAGTATAGATTTAAAAGAAAAAACATATGAGTATATTGATAAATTAAAAATACAATTTGAAAATCAACAACAAAAAGTAGAAGAAATGAATAAAAATATTGATTCAGCGGATAGATATTTTGCTATTAATCATTATGAAGCCAGTTTATACGCATTAATTGAAGGATATAGAATAATTGAAGATAGGGAAAATCTTAAGAAATATTGTGAAATAGGTATAAATGATGGAATTGGTGGTGAATCAAATGACTGGTATGAAATGAAATTCAGAGAATATTATAAGGAATATTTCTTACAAAATATATAATAAATGAATGATATGAAAAATTGTATTAGATGTGGTTTTCGTTTTTTATCAAGTAAAATTAGAAAGAGTCTTATTTGAACAGTTCAAAGTTGGGAGAAACATCATGGGAGTATGTAACTGGAAAAGAAAATAGAAGTTACAGATAGAACTAAATATAAATTAGTGAAATTACTAAAATTGAATTAAAAGGATTATAATACATATTCACCCTAAGGATATTTAGGATGAATTAAAGATAGGAGGAAAAAAATGAAAAAGAAAAATATATTAGTATCTATTGTACTTATGATATTTATTTCAGTATTTGCTGATTATAATATCTTAATTCCTGGTGCAAATGAATTTGTTAAAACCATAAAAGTGGAAAATTATAAATTAAAATATTTATATTTAAAGGAATTCGAAGAATATTTGAACATTGATAATTTAAAAATTGGCAGAGAAGGGTCTATTATAACATTTGATAACACTATAAAAAGGAACTTTTATATTGCAAACTTAAATAATTTAAATAAATGGAAAGCTTTTGAAATTGAAAATTTACCAATTCCTTCTTATATATCAGACTTTCCATTTACAATAAATAATAATTCAATTATTGTTTTTTATAATAATTATGAAAAAAAAGAAAAAATAGAATTGAAAATTTTCAATTACATGATATCAGATAAAAAATTAAATTTAATAAAAACATATTTAAACCTTTCATCTCCAAATTTGTATAATACAAACCTCAGTAACAATTTTTTAGTATATGTCTTGGAAAATAAAAATACCAGTAATGTTGAACTTCATATTTTAGATATAAAGAGTCAAAAAGATATTTTGATAAAAAATGTGATTGGAAATCCTAAATTAGATATAAATACAAAAGGAGATGTGATTTTTACAGAAGGTATATACATTGAGTATTATAATAGCAAAGATAAAACGATAAAAGAAATAGAATTTGACAAATTATATCCAGAAATAATAATGGATGAACCATATTTCGTAACTTTTTTGAACGAAAAGGATATTGCAATATATAGTAATGAAAAATTAGTGATATTTGATATCGAAAAGTGGAGTATAAAGGAGGTTATATATGATATACCAGAAAATATTGTTGGTTTAACAGGTTTAAGCGATGGAAGCATTTTAATAAATATTTATGATTATAAAGGTGAATAATATACAAATAAGAGGAATATACGTTCAAAACACATTGAAATTAGCAGAAGAGATTGGTATTTTAGATGAGATATATCAAAAATAGAATTAGAGATATAGTTATATGTTAAGTTGGAAGTTATAAAATCAAAAAAGTTCGAAGGGTAGGAGAGAATGAAAAAACGGTAAGAGTGTATATTTTAATAATTTTTATTAGTCTTTTTTTATATCATGTACTAAGATAGAAAAACTCGATGGAACTGTTATAACTAAAGAAAATCTTGATATAAAAGATTCTCCAAATTATAATAAACTTTCAAAATTATGTTTAATAGCAAAGGAAAATTATTTAAATTACATAAATGGTGGGATATATAATGTTTGGTATGAA
>NZ_AZAX01000046.1:0-1423 GCF_001021175.1 Marinitoga sp. 1155
TATATGTTCTATAATAAATGATTTTATTATTTTTCCTTCTTTTAATTTATATACTATTACTCTGTTTCCATCTGTTATTACTAATTCATCTTTATTTATATCTATTGCTTTAACTTCTTTAAATGGATGCATGATTATATTTTCTAAATTACCTGTAAATATATTGTATATAAATATATTTGATTTTATATCTTCTACTAGTATTTTATATGTATCTTTTATCGGTATAACTTTTTTTATTGGGTTTAATATTGTTATTGATTTTATATATGAATCTTTTTGCCAGTTGTGTATTAAAATCCTATTTCCTGGTTTTGAATTAATACTTCCACTTAATCCATAATAGGATATTATATATTTGTTATCATAAGAAAGATTTATTTCTTGTATTAATCCAAAATGTCCTTTGAATTTCATAACTTCTTTTTTATTCTTATAATCATATTTTACTATTTCGTATTCTTTATTTCCATAATATATATACTCTCCATCAAATTCTGCTGTTTTTTGTATTTTTTTATCTTTATATAATATTTTTCCTGTTTTTAAATTATATAATTCTATAATTCCATTTTCACATGATATAAACAGTTTATCTTTTATTATTTTTATTTTTGATAAATAATCATCCAGCTCTTTTTTAAAAATTATTTGTCCTTCTTTTTTTATTGTTAGTTCTGCATATTCATTTTCTATTATTTCATATCCATTTTGAATATCGTAATATTTTATATTTTCATCGTAGTTTTTGTATTTTTCTAATTTCATATGTTTATATACAATATTTTTTTCTTGAATTTTCGCATTATCTTCTAAAAGATAGAAATTTATATAATCTTCATCGCTTTTTATGAAATATTTATCTGTCAATATTACTTTATTTTTTGCAGGATTAAATCCTGCATCTTTTTCATATTCGATTTTGAAATCTTTTAAATTTATTTTTCGAAGTTTTCCTTTCCCATATAATATATATAATGCATGTATTTTTTTGTTTGTTGATATGTCATATATATATTCATTGTCACTAAAATTCTTTATTACTTTTAATGTTTTTTTGTTTAGTATGCTTACTTTATCAATTCCTGATAAGATTATTATATAATTGTTTGTTCCCAATATTTTTCTTATAGGATCATTGGATATTTTTGCGATTTTATTTTCTAGTATTATATTCCCATCTGTTGTTCCTAGTATAATTTTCCCATCTATTTCATTTATTGTAGATATGTATTTGTCATAATTTATAGTTTTTATATATTTCCCGCTTTCAAGACTATATTCTTTTATTTCTTTTTTATCAACCAAAATAATTTTTCTTTGATTTTCTAAAATAAATATATTAGGTATTAAAAAATCATATTTTATTTTCAATTGTATTTTATTGTTAGTATTAAAATTATAAATATAAAAATTATTATAA
>NZ_AZAX01000047.1:0-1471 GCF_001021175.1 Marinitoga sp. 1155
ATATTATATATTCTGAATTAATCTCTAAAATTGTATTTGTATTCATTAATAAATGTCTCATTAAGTCTAATCCCCAACTAAATGGGAAAAGATAAGAAAAAATTTTTTAAAAATTTGGTAAAACAGTTATTGGAAAAAACATACCTCCTAATAATGGTGCTGCATTTCCTATTAAACTTACTAATTCATCACCATCTTTAAATAGTAATGTAATACCAAAAAAGAAAAATACAAAACCAAATGATGCTAACATTGATATAACGAATACACCTACTGATACTATAAAATTCATAAAATTAAGTGTTGTTAAATTAAATAAAATAGATAATATTATTATTGGAATTGATTCTAAAGTAACTTTTAATATACCTAATACTGACCATCCAAAAATATATCCAAAAGGATTAATTGGCATTAAAAATATTTCTTCTAACTGACCTATTCTCATATAATGCCTTAATGTAAATATAACACCCCATAACACTTCAATATAATTCCAATATGCTGCTCCAATTAAAATGTACCCAAATATATTTTTAGTATTTGTATTTCCATAAAAAAATTGAACCAATCCACTTTTTTCCCCAAAATAAAAAAGCAAAAATACTGGTAATATAGTCAATAATGGTGTGAAAAATGCTCCATACCAGTCTATTTTATATTTTTTTGCTGTTAAAAAATTTGCTTTTGCGAGATATAGACTGTTTACCATGTTTCCCACTCGCCTTTTTTCCGTGTATAGTTTTCCACTTTTTTTAACATTATTTTCCTATAACAAGATATAAAAAACTTATTACCGTTAATATTAGGAGCATATATAAATTTTTATTATCAATACTTCCAGTTTGAATTATATTTCTTCCTATAGATATTAAGTAAGTTAGTGGGATTATATATGATATTGCTTTTATATATATAGGATAGTAATTTACAGGACTGGTCATTCCAGAAAGAAGCCCTATAAAATACTGAAGTGTATAATTAATACTACCTATTTTCTTTTTCCATAATGCTAATGCTGCAAAAAATATGGAAAAAAACGTTATATATAATCCACTTATAGATAAAAGAACAAATATCCATAAGCTAAATTTTGTTGTTATTCCAGAAAGCGCAAAGAAAATAAGGGTAAATAAAGTAATATAAATATTAGTTAAAAATGTATCAATTCCTTTGGAAAAGAGAAATTTTAAAGATGAAACAGGGGATATTATTATGGAAATTAAAGTTCCTTCGGATCTTTCTTCTCCAAATCCATCACCTACTCCCCAAAAATATTGATTTAACCAGTACCACAATAGCGTTCCTATTAATATACTTTCTGAAAAATTTACTTTTCCAAATAATTTTGATGTAAAAATATATGGCCCTATCATAAAAAATGGAGTTAATGTCATATTTATCCATACAAATTTATATTTTTTTCTTATCAGCCAGTCTTTTTTTATAAGATACATTATATCCTTCATAC
>NZ_AZAX01000048.1:0-4191 GCF_001021175.1 Marinitoga sp. 1155
GTGAAATTGTTCCATATTTTCTTGCTTTATCAAAACTGTTTTTAAACCAATATATTCCTATTGGTAATATTATTGCTGTCATTATTATCAGAATTATTATATCTTCTTTTATTTCATATAAACTATATCCTTTTATTAATGTTTTTCTTAATCCATCCATTGCATATGTTGTTGGTAAAATATATGATATTCCTCTTAACCATTTTGGTAATATTTCTATTGGATAGTATATTCCAGAGAACATTCCGCTTAAAAATGAATATACCCAGCTTATTGGATCTCCTTTTTTAGTTAGTATTATAAATCCAGCACTTAATATTCCTATTCCACTTAAACTTATCATTGTTATTACCAATAATATTATTGATGATATTATGTTCATTTTTATTTCTACATCAAATGTATATATTAAAAATATAAACACTATTCCTGTGTTTATTATTGTAAATATTAATCTTGAAAATATTGTGTATATAAATACTTCCCATAATGGCGTTTCTGACAGAAGCAGGTACTCTATTGTTCCCATTATCTGCTCCTGCCTTATTACACTTTTAAATGTTGTTAGGGACAGTGTTGTATAACTCATGAATACACTTCCTGATATAAAATATGCTAAGATATTTCCTCCGTATTGCTCTATCATTGGAAAGTAGTTCCCCTGAGCTATAAACCTTCCCATGAATCCAAATTGTAATAATCCTAAGAATCCACTGAGTATCCCCAGCACTGCCTGGGTTTTATAGCTTTTCCATATTAATATATCTCTTATTATGTAGTTCATGAATTTTTTTATTCTTTTCATGATTTCACCTATTATTTTAAATTTTTCCAAAGTATTGCTTTTAACTAACTTCCTTGATTGGTTATAACAATCTTATCCACACGTCTTATTGATAAATATGTAAACAATACAATCCATATTATCCCATAAATAAACGCTTCTTTCGATTCTGTTAGCCAGATCATATCTACGATGATTTTTAATATTTTATTTTCCTGAAATAATATCATTAAAATATTTGTTATTTTTATTGTAACAAATATTATCCCAACTGATATAATGCTTCCTATCATTAGCTTTCCAGGTAAAAATGTGGTCACCAATATTGCAAAGGATGTGAATACCAATGTTTTTAGAATATTTATAATTATTGGGGAGATTATTTCTATTATTCCAATGTTTGCATTAACTTCCATTGCTCCCAATGTGAATGAACCCATTATTATTCCTGCACCAACTGTTATTAAAACAAACGCTATAAAAAATTGTAAAGTTATAAAAAGATAAAAATTGCATAATCTATTTAACATCCATCTTATTCTGCTTTTACCACACAACAAATGTGTTAAAAATGTTCCTTCTACATATTCTATATTAAAAGCTAAATCTGCTAACATCAACATTAATATTGGAATCAATAATTCCTGAGTATTAGATATAAAATGCATACTTATTGCTAACCCACTGGCTATCTGGCCTTCAACTATTTTTCCGCTTGCTTTTAAAATAAAGACAGTTAATACACCTACAATAACATATATTGATTGAATAATTATCCAGTGTTTATATTTGAATAAAATTTTCATAAAATCACCTCTTTTTCTATTATTAAATCCACGAGGTTTTTATAAATTTCAGGATTTGTTCCGGCAATTATACATGTCTTTCCTTTTTCTTTATAACTTTTAAGGATTTCTAACAATGTATCGATTCTTTTCTGGTCAAGGGCAAGCTCTGGCTCATCCCATATCAGAAGTTCTGGCTCATTTATCAATGAAAATGTCAGTTTTGCTATTTTTCTCATTCCATGAGAGGATTTTTTGTATTTTCTATCAAAATCTATATCCCAGAATTTTTCGTATTTTTCTATTTCTTTTTTTGCATGTTCATATGTAAGACCTTTTTCTTTTGCAAAATACATTATGTTTTCTTTCAAACTCAATTCTTTATATAGCCCCATACCATCAACTACCATCCCTACACTTTTCAAAACTTCGGACTCCTTATATGGTTCTTTTCCTAAAACTTTTATTTTTCCATTTTTGGGTTTTATTATTCCTCCAAGCAATTTCAAAATTGTACTTTTCCCGGAACCATTTGAACCTTTTATATAAACAAATTCTCCTTTGCTTATTCTCATAGAAAAATTTTCAACAATTTTTGGTCCATTATTAAAATAAAATAGAATATCCTCCATAACAACTACATCCATATTTTCACCTCTTCAAAGAAATATTTTCAATTAGCCTCCTCATTATATTTTTTTATATTTTCAAAATAAATTAGTTATCAAAAATTAGATTTTTAAAAACACCTTTATCTACTAATCATATAAAGTAGATAAAGGTGAATTTGAATCTTTCTTTCATTTGTTATTTTGAATTTACTTTAACTTCAAACTTTCTATTATTTAAAACATTATTTTTAATCCATAATGAAAGCTCGTTTTTTAATGTCCATTTATACTCACTACATCTTTTTTCGAAAATATCCACATCTTCTGGAAATAGTATTCTATATGGACATCCGCCATTACATAACGGCAAAATACTACATTCGCTACATTCTTTTATATCCAACGGATCAAAAGCCATCCATTTAATATAGCGCGAATAATTTGTTATACCTTCACTTACTGTTCCAATACTTTTTTCTTTTTGTCCAACTTCATTCCAGCATTTATATATAGTTCCATTTGGATCTATAACAAATGAATTTTTCCTTACAGCGCCACAACTTCCAAAAGTTAAAACTGGATAATTAGTTAAATAAGAATATTCATCTTTTTCTTTTATCTTTAAATATTTTAAAGCAAATTCTTCTATATGAAAACACGTTTTAGCAAAGTTATTGTGATGAATGTTGTCCAATGAAACTGGTGCTATGTAAGGAAAAATATTTAACTTTAATTTTTTTAATTCTTCTAATAAAGCTGGAATTTTCTCTTCATTAGTTTTATCCATATTAATTCTAATTAATATTCTTTCAAAGTATTGAGAAATGTTTTTTAAATTACTTATAATAATATCATAAGATTTTCCATTTTTATGAGGTCGTCTTATATCATGAATCTCTTTAGGCCCATCTAAAGTAATCTGAACCGTTTCTACATTGCAGTTTTCGGATAATATTTTTGCATATTTTTCATCCCAAAGATAGCCATTCGTTATTATTGAAGATTTAAATTTTATTTTTTTATTATCTAATAGTTTTTTTATTTTTTTTGATAAATATTCTATTATTTCAATACTAAGAAGTGGCTCTCCTCCATACCAATTAATATACAAAAATTGAATATTAGGTGTAATTCTTTTGTCAATAAAATCAAAAACTTTATCAGCCGTTGACTTATTCATGTATGATTCTTGCTTATATTCTTGCTGATAACAATAAAAACATTTAAAATTACAATCTAATGTAGGAGCAATTGTTAACGATAAGGTATTTTGTAAAAATTTTGCCTCCCAATTTTTTAGTTTAACATAACTATTTTCATCGAAATCTTCAGGAACTATGTATAAAGCCTTTTTTAATTCATAAAAAACATCAGGATATAATTTCTCCAAACTCTTAAAATCTTTTTTTATTAACATTTCATATGATTCGTTTTTTAATTCACATAATCCATTATTTAATGCATTATATGCATATATTTTATTTTCTATAACAAAAAAAGTTAAATATTTTCCAAATCTCATACCCATATATCTCACCCTTTAAGATATACAAAAATTATTTAATGTAAATATATTATGCATATATGACTTGAACAATCTTGTGTTGTGCAATTTTGAATAAAACACCAATTTCCACACCAATCAATTCCGCATCCTTCAATCGTATTTTCATCATCATTAATAGGTTTTATAATCCACAACATAATTAACACCTCCTAAATTCCCTGATCTACTGCTCTACAAAGATTAGAGTCGCAAATAGGCGGTGAAAAGCGGCATGAATAAATCCAGCTACAACTATGTGAAGGATTATTGCATGGACAATTTGTATAACAAATAACTAATAAACAAAAGCAATCTAATTCATCACCTTCATCTATGGGTTTCATTATCCATTCCATTATTACACCCCCACTAAGGTTAATGCTGTTTTAAACATAAAAAATACCTTTATGATATAGTTTTATAGGAAATAAATATATACCAATGATTTTTCTCTGGCACCAGAAT
>NZ_AZAX01000049.1:0-1476 GCF_001021175.1 Marinitoga sp. 1155
GTGAAATTGTTCCATATTTTCTGGCTTTGTCAAAACTATTTTTAAACCAATATATTCCTATTGGTAATATTATTGCTGTCATTATTATCAGAATTATTATATCTTCTTTTATTTCATATAAACTATATCCTTTTATTAATGTTTTTCTTAATCCATCCATTGCATATGTTGTTGGTAAAATATACGATATTCCTCTTAACCATTTTGGTAATATTTCTATTGGATAGTATATTCCAGAGAACATTCCACTTAAAAATGAATATACCCAGCTTATTGGATCCCCTTTTTTAGTTAGCATTATAAATCCAGCACTTAATATTCCTATTCCACTTAAACTTATCATTGTTATTACCAATAATATTATTGATGATATTATGTTCATTTTTATTTCTACATCAAATGTATATATTAAAAATATAAACACTATTCCTGTGTTTATTATTGTAAATATTAATCTTGAAAATATTGTGTATATAAATACTTCCCATAATGGCGTTTCTGACAGAAGCAGGTATTCTATTGTTCCCATTACCTGCTCCTGCCTTATTACACTTTTAAATGTTGTTAGTGATAGTGTTGTATAACTCATGAATACGCTTCCTGATATAAAATACGCTAAGATGTTTCCACCATACTGTTCTATCATTGGAAAGTAATTCCCCTGAGCTATAAACCTTCCCATGAATCCAAATTGTAATAATCCTAAGAATCCACTGAGTATCCCCAGCACTGCCTGGGTTTTATAACTTTTCCATATTAATATATCTCTTATTATGTAGTTCATGAATTTTTTTATTCTTTTCATGAGTTAACCTGGTATATGAATTTATAATAATATTTCTGATATTTCATCGACATATTCCTTTTTTTTACCATATACAATAATAACTTTATTTTTATTTTTATAAATATTAAAATAATATCCATTATGTTTTTGGGATACAAAATAATAATCGATTATCATTATCGAAACATTTGTTTTTATTTTCATAAAATTTTTTTCTTCTAATTCGTTTTGTATTTTTTTAAAAAAGTCTTTTGCCGTTTTATTATCTAAAAACTCATAATATTCAAAATTTACACTATTTTTATCACTTTCATATTTCTTGATTTCTACTAGCATAATATTTTTTAATCTTTCTTCATAAGTGTTTTTTTTGAAAAAACTTTTATCCAGAGTATGGTGGAAAAACTTTTTGCTATTTATAATTTCATTTATTTCTTTGTATTCATTAATTTTAAATTTTAGAAAGAACCCCCTGCTTGATATTAAAATTATTAATATTATTACTAATGCTATTATAGAATATTTTTTCACCACCACGACATAACACCTCCGGTTAAGTTGATTTTTTACTTTTTAAATACATTAAAACTTCATTACTCTATTTAAAAATCATATTGTCACTTGTAATTACTATTTTGTTTTCTTCTATATATTTTATATTGCTTACTATATGTTCTATAATAAATGAT
>NZ_AZAX01000050.1:0-1243 GCF_001021175.1 Marinitoga sp. 1155
TTTTATTTGTTTTTAAGCATAAGGCAGCATACAATATTCGCCTTAGTCTCGTAGGCTCGGTGTTATGTATTAGAGACATCATTTGTACTACTCCTCTCAGAACTTAATTTATAATTTTTAAATCGCTTATTAATACTTTTTCGTTCTTTTGCAACATATTTTCTTGGCCTTTGAATACAATCCTTAATTCTGTTTTTAATACCTTCAATAGTTAAATCATCATAATCTTGAAAAATGCTTTTCCATGTAAGGATATAACCATTATGAATACTTATTTCTTTATGCTTATTTTCTAAATTATCATTTTCAATCTTTTTTCTTATTCTCTCAGAATCTTCTACAATCGATACATTCCCCAATAAAAACAAAATAAAATCTTTATTACTTTTATCTTCTTCATAAACATTACTTTTGTCAAAAGAAAAATATATAATCTTATTAAATACTTTTACAAAATTATCCTTTAGTTCCATATCACCATTTTCTAGTTCGAATAAAATATATAAAAGAAAGATTAATTCCGAATATGCTTCTTTATTATTTCTTACAGAAAAATATTTTTTAGCATCACCTTTTACATACGAAAAAAATTTAATTATTTCCGGATATGGAATTTTTAAATTATCGTCAATATTGAAAATTAAATCTTTAAACTTCTTTTTTTCTCCATCACTTTTATTATCCTTAAAACTCTTTCTTATATTCTTTAATAAATACTTCGCTATTGGAACATATGCAGTAAATGTAGCGTTTGTTTCCTTAGAACTATAATCCAATGCTTCTGAAACTAATTTGACTAAAACTTCATTATAAATTTTTCTCATCAAACTATCTGCACTCAAATTTTCGTCTGTCGATTCTGTCAAAATTAAATCTTTCCAACTAGAATTTTTAATGTTTTTAATGCTTTCACAGTAGCTCCTTGCAATATATTTATGAACAAAAGATGGATCTTTTTCATATGATGATATAATTGGAATATTAGAATATTCCTTAAAAATAGTATCATTTTCACTACCAACATTATTATTATCAAAATCATCTTTTGTTTCTTCAAAAACCTTTTGAATAGTATGCAAAACCTGCGGTTCATCACTTCCATATCCAACAAATAATAAAGTTGTACTTCTTAATTTAAATCTAAAAAGATCAGCAGCCCATTGACGATCTCTCCAATCTTGTAATTGCTGTGAAGTAAACAAAATTTGATCATACTTCTCATTTTGTATTTCTAATGCACAAC
>NZ_AZAX01000051.1:0-3638 GCF_001021175.1 Marinitoga sp. 1155
ATTCTGGTGCCAGAGAAAAATCTAAAAATCAGAAGGGATTGTATGAATAAACATATTTTTACAGTATTTTTGGTGATTTTTGTAAGTTTAACAATTTTTTCAAATGGTGTAATTTATAATGGAAATCCAAAATTACATAAAAGCTCAATATTTAATTATGAGCAACTACAAAAAAGACAATTAGAAATTTTAAAAATTTACGAAACCAATAAAACTGAAAGTAGTCCGTTGATTTTTAATAAAAATACAAAAAAAATTACAAATTATTCTTCTAATATTTTTACTTACCGTACAAGTTTGTATAGAGGAAGTTTTATGCTATGGTCAAGAGATAATATTGAATGGCGAAGCAATGGAACAAAAATTATTTCTAGTAGTGGATGGCAAGAAGTCGGATATGTATTTCCGAATATAGTTCATGCGAAAGGAATTGTATTGATATCTAAAACATCAACATATCATAAATATCGAACAATGAAAACCATAGGAACTGGAGTTGTGACACCCTGGGGAGATGTAAAAATTTATAGTCGTGATGTTATAGATTATGTTATTATTTACGCAAATGGTAATTATAATTGGTATTAAAATAACTTTCACATTATTTAAAATCAGGAAGGTATGGAAATACCTTCCTGATATAATAAGGAGGTAATTAATATTGATAACAGTAGAAAATCTAACAAAGTCTTATGGAAATAATTTGATTTTTGAAAATGCTAATATTTTGATTCCAGAGAATAAAATAACATTGTTTATAGGGGCAAACGGAAGCGGGAAAACCACATTATTAAAATGTTTATTAAATTTGGAAGGTTATAAGGGTAAAATTTTATATAATAGGAAACATTTAAATGAAATAAGAGATACTGTATACGTTGTTTATAATGATACACCGTTATATTATAATCTCAGTGGTTATAAAAATATTGAATTATTATTAAATAAAAAAGTCAGTATTCAAAAAATAAAGGAAGCATCATATAGATTTTTTAAAGATGAAATTTTAAAAGTAAAAGTAAAACATTATTCTCATGGGCAGAGAAAAATTTTAAGTTTGATTATTGCAATACTTTCAAATCCAAGATACTTATTTGCAGATGAAATAGCAAACGGATTAGATTATAACACAAAACTTATATTAAAACATTTAATAAAAAAATGGTCAAAGAAAACCACTATTATTATGATGGGACATCAATTTGAATTTTATAATGATATTATTGATGAGTTGTTTGCTTTAAAAAATCATTCAATTATTAAAATTAATGATTTTAATAGATATGGTGGTGATTTAAGTGAAATATATAAAAATTTTATCCAGTAATATAAAGAAAGAAATAAAATATCAAATATATTCTGGTGTCTTTATTTTAATGATTATAACTTTGTTAATATTTTCAGGATTGAATTTGTATAATCAAAAGAAATTAATTATTCAAAATTATAATTTGTTTGTACACACACTAAATGAAATAAAAAAATCAGGAATAAATGTTGAAAAAGTATTAATGGAACCTTTAACAGTTGAAGAAAATAACGGGATTAGCAAAATTGATAATGTTTTGAAACTTGATTATAATAATGTGGCATTGGCTGTTTATGATTTAAAAAATCCTGGGCGTATTATAACTAATACTTTGAAATATTTATCTTTTATTTTTTATTCATTTTTTTTCAGTGTATATGGGATATATATAGGAATATACGATACAAAATATAAAACTATAAAGATTAAAGCAGTTCAAAATAACTGGATGAATATATTACTATCAAAACAAATAACAATGTACATATTATCTTTTTTAATTATTTTTATTGTAGTATTTCTGTCAATCATAATAAGTTTTGTCTTTTATAACACTTTCTCTTTGGATATTCCCATCAATGATTTTAAATTATTGATACAACCTTGGGATACAAATATCATTCTACAATTTATATTAAGTTTATTTCTTTCATTTATTTTTACAACTTTTGGATTTTATCTCGGAATATTATTTAGAGGAATTATGTATCCTATGTTAATTTTAGTTCTATATAATTTTATTTTCCCGATTTTTGGGAAATATGATTTAAGAAATTTAATCTCAATATTAGGCCATAAAGTTTTTGATTTTTACGGAAATTTTGTATTGTTTAAACCTGAAATGGTTTCATTAAATCTATCTATAATTTTATTATTTATCTATATTTTTATAAGTACATTGTTTACCTATACAATAGTAAAAATACAGAGTAAATATATAGATTAATAATTTTCAATTTTAGATAAGCAATCAGCAGCCTTGAGAGAAAATGGAACTGCAGTAGGTTGTCCAATTAGTAAAGCAAGCGAAAACTCGCAGATTGTCCATACACGCTACCGCGGGTATTGGTTTAAATATTTTTGATTTTATAAAAAACTTTTGAGCTATCGCTCACCTTTTCCCTTAGATTTTTTATAAAAAATCTAAGCGTAAAATTGAGTGAAGCCGAACACGGATGTGAGTCTGATACGACCGGCAAGAATGAGCTATTTTTGAGGATTAACAATCAAGGTTTGAGCGACTTTACTTTTTGGACATCGTAATTAGATGCTAAAAATGACTTTGTTCTTGATTTTACTTTGCATTGCTTCGCAAAATTTTGATGATATAACATATAAATTATTATTATAAAACTTTTTGAAATATTATTTCATAATATTTCAATGCAGCTTATGATTCTTATGATATTTTTTCAAAGATTAAATCTTCTGGTTTTATTCCTGTTATTGATTTAAATAAAAGAAATACTAAATATTATGAATCTTATAATAGATATGTTATGAAATCTTTTAGAATTGCTTTTAAGAATGATTATAAATTACGTTGGGAGATTGAAAGAATTAATGGTATTATGGATATGTCTTTTGGTACAGAATAAGTAAAATTAATAAAAATTATAATATTATTAAAATGTAACAATATTTATTTTTACAAATATCGTGAAATTGTGAAATTATAAAACGCTGATAAAATAAGGATTTATAAAAAATAAAAAAACACTTGAAAGTCATGTTAGAAATGGTAAAATGAAAACAGGGAGGTGGGATAATGAAAAAAAATAATAATATTGATACTTATAGGAATTCTGTTATTTTCAACAATCTTCTTTGCAGGAGATAATGATAAAGAATACACAACCGATTCATCCAACCCTCAAATTCAGCAGGAAATTTCTGAGTAAGTTTTGAAAAAAGGTCCTTATATATTATAACAAAATTTATACACCTTACCAACCGGTTGGAAAAAACTAAAAAAATTTTTTGAGTAGATATAATATTTATATTAACAAAGCAAAAAAAGATTGCTGGAAAGCATTTCATAATAAAGTATACGAGGAACTTTTAAGTTTATATTTTAAATATAAAGAGCAGGTGAAAATATGAAAGTAATAGAAGCAAAAAATATTAAAAAAAGTTTTGAAAATCTTGAAGTATTGAAAGATATTAATTTATCAATTAAGAAAGGGGATTTTGCTGTTGTTATAGGAAAAAATGGAAGCGGTAAAAGCACATTACTTAAAATTGCAATAGGATTATTATTACCGGATGAAGGAGAAATAAAAGTTCTTAATTATGATGTTAAGACAAAATGGAAAAAATTATCAAAAGA
>NZ_AZAX01000052.1:0-1399 GCF_001021175.1 Marinitoga sp. 1155
CATAATTTATAGTTTTTATATATTTCCCGCTTTCAAGACTATATTCTTTTATTTCTTTTTTATCAACCAAAATAATTTTTCTTTGATTTTCTAAAATAAATATATTAGGTATTAAAAAATCATATTTTATTTTCAATTGTATTTTATTGTTAGTATTAAAATTATAAATATAAAAATTATTATAAACTTCAAAAGTTACTATATAATTTTTCGATATTGCTAATGGCATTAAATCATTATATATTTTTTCACTATTATCATTTAAATTAAAAGAAAATGTATATTGTGATGAAAAATCTAGATTAAATATCAATGAATTAATATTAGAATTTAAGTAAAAATTATTTGTAATATTTCTTATTGATTTTGATTTTTTTAATTCAACTTTATCAATTGAATTATTATTATAATATCTTGAAATTAAGTATTTATAAAACACACCTTCAAAATCTGTTTTTTCTAACCATTTTAACCAATTAATCATATATTTTTTTATCTTCTCCTGTAATTCCTGTTCTGTTAAAATTACAGATTCTTTATATATTTTTTTTAGTTCGTTATGTCCATATTTTTTAACAATAAAATTTACAAATGATACCCCAAAAGTATAACCATTATTTCTATTTAAAAAAATAATTTCAAATTTTTTATCATTGGATAATCCTTTAAATTTATTGGAAAATTTTATTATTTTTTTTATTGTTTGATTATATCCTTCTATAATATATGGTGTATCATACCACCTAAACCAATTAGCAAGTCCCTCTTTAAAAAAATCAAAACTACATTCCCCCCATAATACAGAATTCAATGCATGAACAATTTCATGTGGAACACTAAACCACGTTGAAAAGATAAATAAACGTAAAGTATTATTATCAATTATTCCTGTGGTAAACGATGCATTATGTATGTTAGAAAATGCATATCTATCTGAATTATTATTGACGATAATAACAACTATTTTTTCTGAAAAACTCTTCTCTTTAAATATTTTAATAAAATCATCTATTTCTTTTTGAAACTTTTTTGCATAAATAACTATATGTTTCCTAAAAGGAGCATCTTTCTCAAAATAAATTTCAAGATTTTTTGTTTCATATTTAATATAATTCTCTTTTGCATATGAATATAATAAATTTATCTTATTTTTATCTACTTTAATATTATTACTAAATATCAAACTACTAAAAAAAATTAAAAACAATAAAAGAAAAATTTTTATGTGTTTCAAGTTATCCACACCCTTTCACATTAAAATATATAGCAATAACAGGTGCTCATTATATGAACACCTGTATATTATTAATTACATGAACCTGGAGTTAATATAGGTGGTATAAAATCTTCACCTGAACAACCTCCTGTTTCTAAAATTCTATCCAAACTACCTGGAGCA
>NZ_AZAX01000053.1:0-81288 GCF_001021175.1 Marinitoga sp. 1155
ACCATTTTTCATATAGAAATAAAAGCCTTTATAATAAGTTTCACCATGTGAGGGCTTATATTTTCCATCATTATAAGCATTTAATTCTCCTAAAAAATTAAAACCTTTAAAATCATGTGTAACTTTGAAAGTAAAACCTTGGTAGGGCTTTATACTATTTATATTCTCGTCAAATCTCAATAAAAAATCTACACCGAAAATATTTAAAGTAAATATTATTAAAATAAATGCCATGATAAATATGTTTTTATTCTTCAATCAATATGCTCCTTTCTTATCTAATACAACCTTTATTGTTTTCAAAATTATTATTATATCTAACCACAATGACCAATTTCTTATATAATATAAATCTAACGCTATTCTTTCTTCATAATCCTCAACATCACTTCTGCCATTTGCTTGCCACATTCCTGTTATTCCTGGTTTTACGGCAAAAACTCTTTTTGCTACTTCTTCACCATAATACATATCTATTTCTTTCTTTACTACAGGTCTTGGTCCGACTATACTCATATCACCTTTTATAACGTTTATAAACTGAGGAAATTCATCAAGACTTGTTTTTCTCAAAAATTTTCCTATTTTTGTAATTCTTGGATCATCTTTTAATTTAAAATTTTTATAAAACTCTTCTCTTAATTTTTTATTTTTTTCTAGCATTTCCTTCAGTTTTTCTTCAGCATTAGGAACCATTGTTCTAAATTTATACATTTTAAATTCTTTTAAATTTTCACCTATTCTAGTATGTTTAAAAAATATCGTTCCCCTATCTTCCTTTTTTATCTTATATCCAATTATAATAAAAAGTGGAAATAATAGGATAAATCCAACAACTCCAAAAATTATATCAAAAACTCTTTTCAAAATTCTATTTAATGGATTTAATAACCCTTGTGATGCTGATATTGTCATAACACCATCAAAATCCTGTATTTCTGTAGAGAATGTAATTAATCCATACATATCAGGTATAAATTTTATACGCCTTACTTTTCCTTCAAGATGTGATATTATTTTTGATATCTCTTTTCTTTTTGCTGTTGGAATTGCAATAATTACCTCATCTACCTGTATTTCATTTATAATTTTATCTATATCTTTTATCGCTCCTAATACCTTATAATCATTAATTATTTTGTTTATTTTAGTTTTATCATCATCAACAAAACCTATGATATTATATGTTGTGAAGGTATGACTTTTAATTTTTTGAGATATTATTTCTCCCATTTCTCCAGCACCTATAATCAATACATTTGTTTTAAATAAATTCAATCTATATAATAATTTTCTATATATATATCTTGTTGGAATATCTATTATTACAAACAATAATATTCCATAAATAACAATAAATCGAGAATAATACAATTTTGTTATAAATGAAATAAAAAGCAAAATTGTAAGAGAGAAAAAGGAAGCTTTTACTATATTCTTCATTTCATCCCAAAACAAATATGTTTTAAAAGAATATAAGGAATTAAATAAAAAAGAAAGAATAAATATACTTAAAACTATATTCATTGAAGGAACATAATTAAGTGTATACAAATTTTTTATAAAATCACCATCTAATTTTATAAAAGAGATTATTGAAAAAGAAAAAAACAATACTACTGTGTCTATTAACATTAAAATTAATGCAAATATAAATTTCTTTATTCCTCTTAAAAGTATTTTTTTTTCTAAATTTTTTGAAAATACATCGTTTTTACTATTAATCACTTCCATAACTATTCATCCTTTCAATTCAATCCCCATCCTGTTTTTTCAGAACACACCTGCGGTGAGCTATCGGTTAAAAATTATGTATAATTTAGTTGGATAAAGCCTTTTTATTATACATTACAAGGAAATTGAATTTTTTTGTAATGTAAAACAATTATAATTTCAATATTTTTTTTCCTTTTTCTATTATATTTTCATACTTTTTAAATAATGAAAAATCTATTGGTCCTCTTTTTTTTCCATGAAAATCTGTTGCTATAAAATCTATTAAGTCATTTTTTAAATAATAATTATCTTTTTCCAGATATTCTAAATTCATTTGAAAATATACATTCATTCTTTTTAATCTGCCTATTAAAGATTTATTGTTTTGAAGCCACTGATATCTTTCTACATGTGCAAGGATAATTTCATATCCCTCTAATTGCAAATCAAATATCTTGTCTAATAGATAAATTGGGTAGATTGTTAATGGAAGTTCAATAAGTATAAAATAATCTTTTAGTGGAATAAATTCCATATTTTTATTTGGCTGTAGATATAATTCGCTTGCAAGATATGTTTTTATACCTATTTCTTTACAATATGGTTGCAGTTTTTCATAGCTTTCTTTTATTTTTTCTATGTCTGTTTTTACCGTTGGGTGGTTTATGTGCGGAGTAAAAAATACTATTTCTATTCCATTTTCTTTGTATTCTTTTAACATTTGTATAGCTTCCTCTATGGTTTCTAAACCATCATCTACTGGCAATATGTGATTATGTATATCAAACATGAAATCCCCATCCTTTGTTAATATTTGTTTTTCTTATTCTTCTTTCTTTTCGTTTTCTGCCCATCCTGGTAATAATAATAATAATAATAATAATAATAATTTGATGACTTTTCGTTAATATCGTTAATTATTAAACCAAGTAAATTGTTATCTGAAGTTGTAATGTTTTCAAGCGCTACTTTTAATGAATGCTTTTGAGTTTTTCCTGCTCTCACTACTAAAATCAAACCATCTGAATGTTTGGAAACTATCAATGCATCTGCCGCTGCCAGAATTGGTGGTAAATCTATTACGATTTTATCGTACTTTTCTTTTAATGTATTTATTAATTCTCCAAATTGTTTAGAGGTTAATAATGCTGTTGGGTTTGGTGGTAATGGCCCAACTGGTATTACATCTAAATTTTCCATATAATTCTGCGTTATTCTTTCTATAGGAACATTCTTTAATATGTGATTTACTAATCCTATATTAAATCTTTCTAATCCTAATGCTTTTTCAACTCTTGGTTTTCTCATGTCTATGTCAATAAGCAATGTTTTTAGTCCATTTTGTGCATATGATATGGCAAGGTTTGCTGAACTAACAGTTTTTCCTTCCCCAGGACCTGAACTTGTAACTGCTATAACTTTTGGCTCTGGAGTTACTGAATAGATTATATTTGTTGCTGTTAGTTTTACTGACTCTGAAACTGGTGATGTTGGAGAATTTAATACTATTAATTCTGGGTTCTCATATTCTTTTTTCTTTTCAAATGTTGGTATTCTTCCTAATACTATTTTACCTTTTGCCATTCTTTTTATTTCTTCTTCATCTTTTATACTTTTATCAGCATATTCTATTATAAACGCAACTAAAATTCCCAGGAATATTCCTAATACTAAACCTATTGCTGCTGTTAATTTTTTATTTGGTTTTATTGGTTTATCTGGAGTTATTGCAGAATCTATTAATTTTGCCGTCCCTATTACTCCAGCTTCTGCTATTCTTGTTTCTTCTAATTTTTCAAGCAATAATGTATATAAATTTTCTTTTACTTTTATATCTCTTTCTAATTCTAATAATTGTTGTTCTAATAATGGCAATCTTGCAAATTTTTGATTATATGTTTCTTTTAGTTTTGTTAATGCCTGTATTGTTGATTTCAGTATTTCTGTTGTATATTGCGCTTCGATTAATTGCAAATATATATCCTGGTATGCAGGATTAATTGTTTTTACCTGCGATGTTACTATTTTCGTTACCTGTTCTTTTAATAGTTTTTCTGTTTCTGCTATTTTATCTTTTATTTCTTTTACTTTTGGATCTGTTTCTGAATATATATTTGTTAATCCTGCCAATTCTACTTTGTAATTAATCAATTTTGACTTTAATTGGTTTATAAACGGGTTTGTTGATATGGTTTCTGATGATATTATTTTTTCATCAACTTTTTTTAGTAAATCATTAAATGCTTTTATTTTTGCATTGTTTTCTTCTAATTGAAGATTATAAGAATTTATTTGTTTGTCATATTCTAAGGTAAACGAAAGAATATTTTTTGCTTCTTCGTCGAGTAAAAATACTTTATTTTCTTCTTTGAATTTCCTTATCTTTTCTTCTGCTGCTTTTAAATCATTTTCTACTTTTGGTATTTGTTTTTCTATGAATTCTCGTTTTACTGTATATTCGTTTTTTGATAATGTTTTTAAGAATTCGTTATATACATTTGCAAGTTCATTGGCTATGTTTTTAGCTAATTCTGGATCATCACTTTGAACTGATATTTTTACTATATTTGTGTCTTTTACAGGCGACACGCTTATCATTTCCGACACTGTTTTTATAATATCCAATCTTGTTATTTCTTTTTCACTGTCTTTTGATTTATTCTTGAAATATTCTGTTAAGTTTAGATTGTTAATTACTTTTTCTATGTTTGTTCTGCTTTTTATTAATTCAACCTCTGTTGATATTTCAGGCCTTGATGATGTTAATTGTGATGTAAATATATCTGCAACTGACCCTTGTGATTGTGGTTCTATTTTTAATGTAACGCTTGCTTCATATATTGGTGTTGTTAATAACAAATAAAGTATGGTTAATGCTACTGTTATTACTACTGTTGCAAAAAACCACCAAAAACGTTTTTTAAATATGTGTATTATGTCTTCAAGAGTTAATTCGTCTTCATAGATTTCTGGATCCATTGTATTCCTCCAATCATTATTTGTATGCCAAAAGATTTGTTTGAGGAATTTTTCCTCTATGTATATTTTACTATAATAATTTAAATTGTCAAGTCTATTTAATTTTATCACGATGTCCAAAAAGTAAAGTCGCTCAAACCTTGATTGTTAATCCTCAAAAATAGCTCATTCTTGCCGGTCGTATCAGACTCACATCCATGTTCGGCTTCACTCAATTTTGCATCCGTGCAAAATTGACCGGCTTCATTCGCTATTTTTTCGGACAATCTGCGAGTTTTCGCTCGCTTTACTAATTGGACACCATAAATTTTATTATATATTATTTTATTATATATTATATATATATTACGCATAGCTATTTTAACATAAATTGTTTTGTATTTCAAATGTTTTTCAATACTGTTGTTTTTTTTTAAAAACGAATTAATATATCAGGTGATATATTAATTCTTGGTTAAGCGCTATTTTGAATACCCTTATTCTTTCACTATTATTTCCACATCTTTTTTATCAAAGGCAATAGCAACTTTTATTACTTTTTCTACTCCGTAACTCTTTATTTCTTTTTCATATTCCTTTTCTTCTATTTGCTTCATTCCTCTTTCTGCACTGTCTTTTAGATTTTTATCATAATCTGTTTTAAACTTTTTGAATTCTATTATTATCCCTGGTTTTGTTTTTTCTTTAGGGATTAATATTAAATCTGCTCTTCCATATCCTGCTTCTCTATTACTTTTTATTATATATTCTTTTTGTAGTCCTACACTCATTCCTAATATTAATCCATGATAGAACCTTTCTGGTTCTTTTTCTGTTACGTCATAGTAACTCATGCTTTCTTTTACTATATTTTTAAATTCTTTTGTAAATTCTATTTTTTCCCCATTTATCAACAATTCCATTATTTTGTTGTATCCTATTCCGCTTTCTTTTAGTATATTCACTACTGTCATTTCATAGAATTCTTGTGCTTCTTTATTTGGTATTTTTAATTTGTATTCTGCACTGTTTCCTTCTCCTTTTTTATCCACCCAGGTTAGGTATCCTGTGAACAAGAACAATGTCCATACGCTTTCTTCTAAATTGTTATCTAAATCTCCATATACTAAATTTTCATTTATTGTGCTGTCTATTGTTCCGCCGTTTATTAATTCATATATCTTTGTTTTTATTTCTGCTGTCCCTTTTCTTATTAATTCTTTTATTAATGCGTTTCCACTGCTGTTTATCCAGTAGTTCTTTATTTCCTTTTCATATACCATGTTTATTATTGAATATGGGTTATATACTTCTTTTCCTCCAAAGTTGTATCCGTTATACCATTCTATTATTTTTTCTTTTTCATATTCTATTCCATAGTATTTTAATATTTCATCAAGTTCTTCTTTTGTTACTCCAAATTTGTCATTGAATTTTTTACTTATTACTGTTGATATTTGTAAATTGTTTACTCCTGTGAATATGCTTTCTTTTGCCACTCTGGTTATTCCTGTTAATACTGCTTTTTCAAGATATTTATTGTCTTTTAACGCATTGCCTAATATGTTTCCTATGAACGATATAAAATTTTTATAATATTTCTCTAAATATGAATGCTGTATTGGTGTGTCGTATTCGTCTATTAATAATATCGCTTTTTTACCGTGATGTTTGTATAGATATTCAGATAGATTCTTTAATGCCATTTCAAATAGTGTATCTTCTTTTGCTATTTTATCTTCTGTTGTGTATCCTTTTATTTCTTCTAATTCTAATATTTGTCTTATATATCTTTTTTCTAATTCATTGAGTTTTTCGCTGTTTAAAAGATATAATTTGTCTGAGTATAATTTTCTTATTAAGCTTTTTATTTCTATTTTCATTGATAATAGGTCATCTTTTTTTGCATCTTTAAATGTTAAATAAATTACTGGATATTTATTTAAATACTTTTCTATTATTTCTTTTTCTTTGTATATTTTTAAGTTTTCAAATAGATGTTTATTATCTTCATCATTTTTAAAAAAATACTCCAACATGCTCATATTTAATGTTTTTCCAAATCTCCTTGGTCTGGTTATTAGTATTACTCTGCCTCCTGTTATTATTTCTTTTATTAACATGCTTTTATCTATATAGTATGCATTATCTTCTATTACTGTTTTGAAATCACTGTCTCCTATTGGTAGTCTTTTTAATTTCATTGTTTACACCCCCAGTGCATATTTACTTTATATTCAAATCTATTAGGATTAGCAATCAAGCTGTCTGAGTGAATTTGACTTTTTAGACTATCTACTTTATAATTATTATATCATAATACAACCTCTAAAAAGCCAAAGTGTTCAAACTTTAAATGAAAAATCGGGCTTTTTATGCCCGATTTGATATTAGGTATTATATATAACCGTGTAATTTTATAGTATAAGGAATAATCCATATATAGATCCTATACCATATGATATATGTAATATCCAAAAAGATAATAATGTTGGTATAAATAGTTTTAAATTTTTATTTTTTAATGATATTTTTAAAGAAAAATATATTGATAATATTATGTAAAGGGAAAGAATTGTAAAAAATGGAATCCTTGCAATTGGTGAAAAAATAGAGGCTATTGTTCCAATTAATAAAAACAGTACAAAAAATAGAGGTATTATGTGTCTTAATGAAAATGCTTTTTTTGAGTAATGTGTTGAAAGGATTACCCATAGCCCGTTTAAAAAGTTATTTTTAAATAAATCTTTAAAATTATCTCTGGCGTAGTAATAAGCTTTTGCTTCTGGTATAAGCATTATTTTCATTCCTGCATTTTTTAATCTTAAATTCATTTCTATATCCTGATTTCTTTTTAATTGTGGGACAAACATTCCAACCTTTTTAAATACTTCTTTTTTATATATTCCATATGCTACTGTATCAACGTATTCTTCTTTTGAATTATTTAATCTGTATTTTGCACCGCCTATTCCAAATGGATGGGATAATACATTTGATATTGCTTTTGCTGTTGATGTGTTATTTCCTGGATTTGTTATTACCAAGCCTCCTGCTATGTCGCATTTGTTTTCTTCTAATCTTTTTATACATGCTGATATGTAATTTTTTGAATATGTTGTATGAGCTCCTGCTATCATAATATAATCTCCACTTGCTTCTTTTATTCCAATATTCAAAGCTACAGGGGTTATTTTTAATTCGTTATCAATTATTTTTATATTATCATATTTTTTTAATATTTCTCTTGTTTTATCTTCGCTCATGCCATCAACAACTATTATTTCTTTATTTTCATAATTATTATCTAATAATGATTTTATACATTTCTCAATATGTTTTTCTTCATTTAATGTTGGTATTATTATCGATACTTTTTTCATTTTATTTCCCCCTGATATTTAATTTTGATATCATATTATCTGCGATGTCTAAAAAATCTAAGGTAAATAGGTTTTTTTATTTTCTATATTATACCATATTTAAATTTTATTCTAATTTTTTATGCATAATAAAAATCGAGCATTCTATGCCGTATGCCCGATTAATTGATGATAAAAGCTATAAATTCTTTTTCTTTATCTTCTGTCCAGATAAATTTTTCTTTATGTTTTTTTATATTGTTTAATAATTCATCGTAATTATTATACGCTTCTAATATTTTTCCCACTGATTCATCTACATTTTTCGGATTAATAACTACCCCTATTTTTAATTTTTCAACTTCCTTTGCCATTGAAATAAACGTATTTTTTACTATTACTGGTGTTTCTGCTGCTATGGAGTCATAATACTTGTTTGGAAGTGAAAACAAATCATTTTTATAACTTTTGTTTTTTACTGTGTTAAATGATATTAATGAAAACATGGATTTAGATAACTCTTCCATCATTTTATCGTATGGTAAAAATGATGTGTATTCATGACCTATATTTTTAAAATATTCAGAATCCATTCCTATTATTCTAAATTTAAATCCCTTGTTTATTAACACTTTTATTATTTCTTTTTCATCATCAAGGTTTCTATTTACTTTACCAACAAAAGAAAGTTCTTTCTTTTTTTCTTTTGATTCAACAGAAATTTCTGCATAGTTTTTTAATATTAAATAATCTTTATTTATATTTAATTTTTTATATACATCCTTTTGCATTTCTTCTGAAACAAAGATTAATTTATCTGATAACTTTAATTGCTTTTCAAAGATTTTCCATAATGTTTTTTCTTTTATTTGTTTTTTTATTCCAGATAAATTATTTAAGAAGTTTTCCGGGTGGTATTCATGGATATCATATATTATTTTTTTCTTTCTTTTTTTTGCAATTCTAAAAGGTTCAATTGGCATACTCGCAAAAAAATGATGCATGTATAATATATCATAATCATAAGCTTGTATAATTTTTAATATTTTTTTATCTAATTTTCTTCTGTTTTTTAGTTTTATTATAGGACTTGCCTGAATATTTTTTTTATACTTTATTGGTAAATATTTTATATTTTCTTCTATATATTCTTCTTCATCTTTATCTGTCCAGTATTGATATATTACTTTATTCTCTTTTGATAATGCTTTTACTGTTCTATATACCCTTTTATCATATTTCGGGTGCATATATCCTATTATTAGTATTGTCATGTTTTCACCACAAATCTTTTCTCAATTGTTCTAATATTATAAAAGCTTCTTTTAACTCCTCGAAATCTATTTTAGTAAGTATATCTAACGCTTTTTTTAATTCTGTTGTTGATAATTTTGAGATATGCTGTAATATATTTTTTATTTCTGTTGATGATATCCCCTCTGTTCTTTGCAAATAAACAACCTCACAATACTTTTTTAAAAAATCAAATTTCCCTTTCCAATCTTCCCCCATAACAAATATATCAACTTTATATTTTTTGATATCCTCAATTTTTTGATCCCAACTGTTTTCAGGAATAACCATATCAACACATTTTATATTTCTCACTATTTCAACTCTTTGTTCATACGGAATTATTGATTTTTTCCCTTTTATCTTATTAAAATCATCTGTCGAAACTGCAACAATCAATTTATCTCCAAGTTCTTTAGCTCTTTGTAATAATTTTAAATGTCCTATATGAAATAAATCAAAAGTACCATATGTTATAACAATTTTTTTTTTCATGTTTTCACCTCAAAATTTTATTAATAAATTTTTTTATTATATTTCTATCTTCAATATTAGGAGAAAAACGAAATGTAAATATTATTGTAACCAAAATCAAAATACTATTTAACAAAAACCATAATATCGTTTGATTAATCTTTTTAAACAATAGAAATAAAATAAAAGAATAAAAACCCTCCAAAATTATATACACAAATGTTTTTATATTATAAGGATATATTTTATGAATTATGCCAACTTCTATAAATTTTAGTAAATTTACTATTATTGTTGCTATTGCCAATGAAACGGCTATTCCCCAACTAAATTTTGGCCCTAACAATATACCTATTGTTGTTCCAGTTATAATCATAGCAATACCATTATATATTTCAAATCTTTGATATCCTGACATATTTAATAATGTTCCATTTGGACCAACAAATGAATTCAAAAATTGTGAAATTAATATTATCGAAACTATAATAGTTCCATTTGCATAATCTTTTCCAAGAAATTCTAAAATCCTTTTTATATTTAGTAATAAAAATATTACAATTGGTAACATTACATATGCATTCCAACGCGAAACCTCTTTAAATATTAAATCTATCTTTTTCATATTTTTCTCTTTCCAAGCATGAGCAAACTCCGGCATAGATACCGAAGCTAATGATGAGCCTAATATTACACCAATACTTCCCAAAGTAATGCCAACAGATAAATATCCAACAGTTTCATTAGTTGCATATAGTTTTTGTAAAATTTTTGAAAGACTGTTATATAAAGTATAAGTAATAGAAATTAAGTAAAATTGCCAAGAATTTATTAAAATCCATTTAATTTTAATATTTTTTATCTTTTTTATACGAAAAAGAGCGATAAATAAAGGGACAAAAAATGAAATTAAAGCAGCTAAAATATATGATATATAGTTAGAAATAAAAATATAGATTAAAAAAAAGCTAAAAATTCTTATTAATCTTGTTAATGTATCTCTTAAAAAACTTGTGTAATTCTGTTTTTTTATTCCAATAAAATAAGCATATAATAGATTTGCCGTTTGAGTAAGAAATATTATAAGCAAGATAATAACAATATTGAAAATATTCCATAAACCTATATTTCTCAAACTATACCTTAAGGTAAAATATATTACAGGTAAAAAAATAATATCTAAAATAAAATATAGATAGAAAAAATTAGAAAATAAATTAATAGAATTATTTTTATTTTTTGCACTTTCTCTTATCAAAAGTGTTGGTAATCCGAAATTCAATAATGTATAATATGTACCAACAAATCCTAAAATAACATTTGCTTTACCAAATTCAGAGGCTCCTAATATTCTAGCAATTAATAATTGAAAAACAAATCCTAAACCGCTTCCTAAAAATGACCAAGAAAATGTTTTTACACTTTTTTTAAAAAGAGTCATTTTATTCCTCCATTATTTTATCTATTAAATTCCAAACCCTTTGACTTGAATTACCATCTTGGTAATAATGAACAATGTTTTTTAATTCATTTCTTTTAGATTTATATTTATCTTTTGTAAATACTTTTAATATAGTTTCCTGAAGGGAATTTTGTGATGTTGCTTTTTCTCCTGGTGTCCACTGATTATATGGCTCTAATAATAACCCCCTTGTTTGTCTATACTCTTCTAAATCAACAGGGGTAAAAATTATAGGTCTATCTAACAACAAATAATCAAAGTATATTGATGAATAATCTGTAATTAACAAATCAACCCCATTTATCAATTCATATAGATCTAAATCATTCTTTTCTAAATCTGAATCTTTTAATAATTTAAAATTATCCTCATTTATATTTATTTTTACTTTATTCTCTTCATTTGGATGAAGTTTGGCAATAAATAAAATATTATTTAATTTTAAAAATTTCAAAAATTCCTTTTCATTAAATTTTTCAAAGCCAAAAACATTATTAAAATTTTTATTTCCTTCTTCTCCTTTATAACCTTTTCTGAAAGTCGGCATGAAAAAAACAACTTTCTTATTGCCAACTTCAAAAATTTTTGACAGATTTTTTTTACCGTCTGATTTAAATAGAAAATCATTTCTTGGCATACCAGTTATTACAAATTTTTCAATATTTGCACCAGTACATGCAACCATCAAAGTATTATAAAGTACAGAATAAGAAATTATATAATCAATATTTTTCCAAGAATTCTTTTTTTTATAGTCATTACTTATTCGTGTATCCATCAACCCCATAGCTTTTAATGGAAAACCATGCCATAGTTCAAGATTAAGTATTTTTCTTTTTTTCATAATAGGTCCATGTGTAGTTATTATAAGTTTTGAAGAATTAATATTTATATATTCTTTTATATATAAATTTATTCCTTTAAAATCAAATTTTTTAATCATTTTTTTTATTGAAACATTTCTTTTTTTATATAATCTTAAAATATATTTTTCTTTCATTGTTTCAGGTGAAAGTTTATATAATGAATAAGCATTAGAGCCACTATGCGATCTATAATAAAATGTAATAATATTATTTTTCATTTTTATTCCTCCAAAAATTACAAATTTTTGTTTACCAAATCATATATTAAATTTAATTCTTTTTCAATAGTATTGTGAAAAGAACATTTATTTCTTACGAATTCTGCAGCTTTTTTACTTTTTTTTATAAAAAGTTCTTTATTTTCGTATAATTCAATTATAGCATTCGCTGCCTCCATATAATTTTTTGTTAAATACCCACATGATGTATTTACAAACTCTGGGATAGCTGTATTTAAAGAGGTAATAGGAACCAAGCCACTCGACATTGCTTCACACATTGAAACTCCTTGAGAATCTTGACGTGTAGGAGAAAGCAAAATTCCATTAGAACCATGAAGCTCTTTTATCTTTTCATGATTTAAAAAATTTTTAACTATTTTTATATTATTAAAATTTTTAATTTTTGAAATATCTTTTTTCCAAAATTTCCCATTTCCCACAATCGTGAATTCTAAATCAGAAAAATTTGGATATATTTTAGATAAATATTTTATTGCTTTTACTGCTATATCCGTTGCATATTTTCTACTTTTAAAAGATCGAATCATAAGTATTTTTTTTCTATAATCTGGCGTTTTAGGTAAATAATAAAAAAATTCTGTGTCTATAAAATTGGGAATAATTTTATAGTTTTTTGTAGTCCTACCAATATCTTTAAAACAGGTATTTTTCATCCATTTGGAAACAAAAACAAAAAATATATTATTTTTACTATTGGATATAGAAATCAATTTATTAAAATACTTTAATTGTATTTTATTAGATACAATATATTTGACAAAATTTAAATCAAAAGTAAAATTAAAAAGCCTGCGTTTCCAAGATAATGCCTCAAACCCATGTACCCATATTATGACAGGTATATTTAATGATTTTATAAAATTTAATAAATAATAAGGAAAAAAGTGTATTAATATTATATTAGGATTATAGTTCTTATATGCTTGAAACACATCTTTTATCAAATAATATTTTACTTCAATATTGTTATAAATATAATCTGCTGGTAGAGGTGCTTTCCTTATTAATTTTATTACACGAATATCAAGTTTTTCATTGTATTTTTTATATGACTCAAGTCTTTTTTGAACAAAAACATTACTATATATATTATCTTTGCTTGGATATCCATTGTTAATAACCATAATTTTAAAATTTTTCATTTCTTTCCTCCTGATTTTGTGCTAAACATATTTTTGTTAAAAATTTTTCAATTGAAACCTCAAAAATATATTTATCTATAATTTCTTTCCTTTTTTTAAAATTTAACTTTTGCCTTTCTAAACACATTCTTTCTATGTATTTTTTTATATCTTCTATATTTTTAGCTTCTATTACTTTACTTACTCCATCAATTTCTAAATCTTCTTTTAATTCCCAATCCTTATTACCTATATTCAATATAGGTTTTCCTGAAACTAAATATTCAAAAAATTTGCCAGAAATAATATCTATACCTTCATCCGGTTCATTCCCGGTATAAGTTATTAATAATAATAAGTCTGCATTTTTTTGTAATTTAATGGATTCTTCTCTATTTACAATTCCTTTATTTGTTAAAATATTATTTAATTTGTATTTATCAAAAATATTGTTTATAAATTCGAAATCTTTCCCACAATAGATAAATTCTAAATTTTTTAAAGTTTGTTTTTTCATTTTCTTTAATGCCTCTAAAAATGGTATTATACTTCCATTTGCATTTTCATATAAACTACCTGTATAAACTATTTTAAATTTATTATTTTTATCTATATTACTTTTTTCAAAAATATTATTTTTGTCAATTCCATTATATAAAACATATAATTTTTTGGAATTTAGCCCATAATATTTAATAAACCTTTTTCCCATATACTTTGAAACGGTTAAAACTATATCTGCCTTTTTTATAATTTTTGAAATAGTATTTTCTATAAATATATTGGTAGAATGATGCGGATTAAATTTGCCTATCATATCTCGAAAATCTTCAATAAGATATATTTTATTTTTGTATTTTTGTTTTAACTTTATAGCAAGCTTTAAAATAAAATAAGGGCCATATGATGCAATTAAAAATATTTTTCCTTCAAAATTTGCTATTTCATTTTCTAAAACTGACTTCATTTTTCTTATATTGTACAGTCTTTTTCCACCTGGAGCTATTGGTAAAAAATATTCAAGATGTCCATAAATACTATATTTATTTATTTTTTTATTTGGTTTATTAAGAGTTGGCACTTTTTTTTCATTATTATTTTTTGAAAAAATTTTATAATCAACTTCAATTAATTTGCTATTTCCAATATCATACTTTGTTTTTTGTTTCAAAGGTTTCCCTGAAATAATAATCGTATTATATTTTTTTGATATATATTTTCCTAACTTTTCAATTCTTAAAGAAGCTATTTCAATATCTTTTGGCGAATATGCACTTAAAATTATAAATTTAATATTTTTCAATATTATCATCCTTTTGCCATAATATTATAGAAAATAAAATCCACATATGTCTCCAATGTAATGTATCTACAAAATAGGAATTAATCATCAAACCTATAAATGAAGAAAGTAAAAATATATAACTTTTATTTTTATATGCTTGTAGTAAAAGATATAATAAAAATATAAATAAAGTTACTATTCCTAATATTCCTCTTTCTCCTAAATATCTTAAAAAAGTATTATGTGCTGAATAGTTTGTTATATTTTCATAATTTCCAGGTCCTATTCCAGACAAAAAATTCATTTTTAACATTTCTATTGATGCGGCTTGTGACTTAAATCTATCCATATCATAAGATTTTATTCCTAACCTTGATTTGAAAAAACTATTAAAACTAATTCCCATTATTTCTATGTTTATCATAAATAATGAAAAAATAATGATTATAAGTACAAATAAAACCAACAGTGTTTTCCAATTGTATAATGCTTTATTTTTTATAGCATATAATAATATAATAAAAAAAATTCCCATAAAATAATTAAGCCAGGCTGCTCTTGAGAAACTTAAAAATATACCTAAACTTAAAAAAAATAAAATTGGAATTTTATTTAACCATTCTTTTTTAGATTTATAATATTCTTCAAATAAATATAATGCAGGAATAATCAAAAAAGGACCTAATACATTTGGGTCCTTAAAAAAACCTACCAGTCTTATGCCAAATCTTATTACTTTTGTTCCAAGAATCTCATTTCTTCCTGTCACATAAGCAAATAACCCTATGATAATATTTATTAATCCAGAATATATCCAGATATTCATTGCTTTTTTTAGTAGTATATCATAATCATTTTCCTGAAATTTATACGAACTAAGAAATAAAAATAATAAAAACAGATATAAATCAATTCCAAAAAACTTAATATTTAAGAAACCAAATAAGTAATATCCAGAGATTAATGATATAATTAATGGAATAAAAAGCAATAATGAAAGTTTTAAGTGTTCTATATTTAATTTTGAATAATAGAGAAAAAAAGGTAAGAATACTATAAACCATAATTCAGCAGGTGAAGGTTCTATAAAAACAAATCCAGATAAAAATATATATCCTAAAAGAAAATTTTTATATATTTCTTTTGGTGTGTATTGCATCTTCAACGTTAAATGTGGTATTTTCATTTTATTCACATCCTGTATATTTCTATATACTTCTCTGTCATATTTTCGAATTTATATTTTATATTTGTTTGTATATCCCAATTTAAAATTTTTTTAATTGCTTTTTCTATATTATTCGTTTTATAAACATTTTCATCCCCTATTATTTCTTTTATTCCACCAACATCCGTCGAAACAACAGGAACTCCTAATTTTAGAGCTTCTATAATCGTTAATGGGGTCCCTTCTAAATCAGAAGTCATTAAAAACAAATCAAAATCTTTTATATATTCATAAGGGTCTTTGATAAATCCAAGAAATAAAATTTTATTTCTATCAAAATTCAATGATTCAATTTTCTCTTTTAATTTTCCATCTCCTATCCAAACAAATACAAAATTTTCATTTTTTTCAAGAATTTTATTTGCAATAGATATAAATCTTAAAGGATTTTTTTGATTATCTAATCTTCCAACATTTCCTACTATTTTCACGTTTTTTGAAATTTTCAAAGTATTTCTTAATGTTCCTTTATCGATTTTAGGTACTGAAATATTATTATATATTAATTTATACTGTTTTTCATTGCCAATTTTATTTTTTTTAGAATATTTTATATCTTCTTTATTTATTAAGACTATATAATCACAAAATTTTGCACCAAATCTTTCTACATTTAAAAAAATATGCTTTTTTATGCCTTTAAACCTTTCAATACCCCACCATCCATGAACAGTATATACAATTTTTTTCACACCTACAATTTTTGCGGCAATTCTTCCTATAAAACCTGCTTTTGAGCTATGTAAATGAACTATATCGTAATTTTTTTGCCTTATTAATTTCATTATCTCATGTATGCCTTTTATATCTTCTATGGGGGATAATTTCCATTTTAGATGTTTTAATATGTATACATTAACACCTAAGTTTTTTAATTCTTCAACTAAAGGGCCATTAGAACCAACGGCTACATCTATATTAAATTCTTTATAATACTTTTCTTTTATACTTTTTGCAATTTCATACAAAACTTTTTGAGCTCCTGCCCAATCTCCTTTTGTTATAATATGCAATATTTTTTTTTTCAATTTTATCACCATTACATTATATATATAATTTTTATATTTTTCTGATTATTATATACCCTTAAAAATTCTTCAAATTCACTGCTTTGCTCTTTTACAATTAAAAATAATATATCCATTTTTTGAGAATATAATTCAAAATAACCGTCTTCTGTATTTGGAAGTTTGAAAAGGCTAATTTTTTTATTTTCTTTATTAATCAAATTAATATCAGAACTATTCTTTAAAGTGTTAATTTCAATATCTATTTTAAAATTAAACAACTCATTATATATAGAATTTAAAATTTCAATATTATAATTTCCCACACAAGAAAATCCAACATTTTTATATTTGTTAGAAAATATTTCCGAACTTATTTTTTGTATTATTCTCAATTCGTTGTTTTTATTTATAATATAATCTGGTGTTTTTGCAATTCTAATAAAAAGAGATAAGTCTTTAATTGTCGGATCTTTAAAGTCTTTCATTAAAGATGTTAATATCCCAAAAAATATTCCGAATATGGTGCCTAAAAGTACTACATTTTTTTTACTTGGAAAAATAGGCCTTTGGGGAATAAAGATAGGATTTACAATTTTTAATTTTGGTTCAAAAATCAGCGCTTTTATTTTTTCTTGTT
Source organism: Marinitoga sp. 1155 (assembly GCF_001021175.1). Lineage (NCBI taxonomy): Bacteria > Thermotogati > Thermotogota > Thermotogae > Petrotogales > Petrotogaceae > Marinitoga > Marinitoga sp. 1155. The sequence continues at coordinate 17,655 of NZ_AZAX01000053.1, forward strand.
CTAAAAAACTATTCAATTTTTCATATTTTTGAGTCCAATAATCAAGTTTGTTTTTTATTTCAATATAATCATGCAATAAGTTCCCTTTTTGACTTATAATATTCCCAACTTTATTTTTCATTTCTATTAAAACATTTGTATTAATATCAATGTTTTCAAGTTTTTCTTTTAAACTCATATATTCAATATATTTATCAAAATTAATATTAATTAAAAATTTTTTATTATCTGCTATTAAATTTTTTATCATATCATTTAATGTTTTTTCTTCTACTTTTATTTTGGATTCAAGCTCATATAATGAAGGATTGTTTGGAGAAGATAATTTAAGTGTTTCATAATTTATTTTATCTGAAATTAGTTGTTTTTTTAAATTTGATATTTCAGGAGTTTTGAGTGCTATTTCCTTTTTTAATTTTTCATTTAAGTTTATATAATTGTCTTCTAAAATTTTTAATTTTTCTTTTAAAGAATTTTCTTGATTTTTTACGTCTAATAATTTTAAATCCAAGGTATAATAATAATCAAAATATTTGTTATAAAAACTATTTTCGTCTATTAAATTTGTCGTTTTAAAATCTATTAATTTTAATGACATTTTTTCCATATTATCTTTTGATTCTTTTAATAACATATTTAAATTTTTTATATATTTTTCTTTTGAAGATATAAAATTCTTTTTGGAAAAATCCAAATAATAGTTATACGTTAAATCAATAACAGATGCAGCAAAGGTTGGATCTGTACTTTGAAAAGATAATTTTATTAAATTTGGCATTTTTGCTAAATCATTTGATTTATATAATTCAATTTTTATATTTTTTCTTAAATATTCTACCATATCTCTTTCAGTAAGAATTTTCCCTGTTAATTTTAGATAAATATTTCTATTATTATTAGCATTTTCCACCATATTAAGATCTTTTACAACTTTTAGCAATATATTATCAAGTTTTATTTTTTCCATTTCCGTATCAAGGTCCTCAGAACCAGAAGAAACATCTAATATATCTTGAATACCAAGGTTAGATAAAACTGTTTGTGTGTTTTTTTCTGATGAATATTCCAACACTGAATATGCTTCATATTTAGGTTTTAATACAAATAAACTTCCTACTGAAATTATTATAACTAAAAAAAATACTGCCCAAAAAAGTTTTTTTCTCCTTTTAAGGGCCCTAAAAATATCTGATATAGAAATTTCTATTTCTTTTTGATTCATTATCTCCCTCCTATATTCCTTTCTTCCACAATATTGCTTCAATTGTTTGCATTATTATTTTTAAATCTAAAAGCGTTGTTCTATTTTTTACATAATATAAATCATAACTTGTTTTTATTTTTGTTTCTTCTAATGTGGTTGGGTATTTATAATTAATTTGAGCCCAACCTGTTAACCCCGGCTTCACTTTATGTCTAAATTCATAAAAAGGAATTAATTCATTAAATTGTTTTACAAATCCCGGTTGTTCTGGTCTTGGACCAACAAATGACATTTCACCTTTTAAAATATTAATAAATTGTGGTATCTCATCAAGTCTTATAGGCCTGATTATTTTACCAGATTTCATTATTCTATCTTTTTCTTCATCAGCAAATTTTTCTGTTTTATTTTTATTATTATACATACTTCTAAATTTTATTAATATAAATTCTTTTTCATCTTTTCCTATTCTTTTTTGTTTGAATATTATAGGTTTGCCATTTTCAATAAATATTGCTATACTAATTAACAAAAAAACTGGAGATAATATAATTAAGGCTATTAACGATATAAATATATCCACAATTCTCTTAGCTGGTGATTCTTTTATTTCGCTGAAAGCCACTTCGTAGTGTGATTTAAATTTTTCAGCAACTTGTATAGGTATTCTCTTTAAAAATCTCTCTACAATCACTGGTAAATATTCAACTTTTACACCATTCTCTTTAAATTCATTTATTTCATCAATTACTAATTTTTCTAATTCAGGATCTGCTATTAATACCCCATCATATACTTTAATTAATTTTTTTAATTTGACTGGCGAGGGATTTATATATTCAACAAATTGTAATTTTCCAAGACTTTTTTTCTCTATTTCATTCATTAATTTATGCCATTCTTCCTTTTTCCCTATTACTATATATTTTTTTGGTGTTATATTTTTTAACAAAATATAATAACTTATTTTATGAATTATTGGCAAAGCTATTATATTGAATACAAAGTTATCCAGAAAATACTCTTTTAATATATATCCATCAAATATCACATAAAATGTTGATATTACAAGAAAGCCCAGCATTGTTCCAGCAAAAACTCTAATTATTGTATCATTCCAGCTCTCTATATTTTCAAAATCATATGTTCTAAATGCGTAAATTCCAAGATATATTGATGTTGAAAATATAAATGATATATATATGTTTTGAGTTATATATAAATTAAAAACCATTAAAAATATATAATCAATTAATTTTAAAAAATTTGAATTTATTTTCATTTCATGCCTCCAACTGTATTTTCTTTCAAATCTAATTATAGCACAATTTTTACATTTTGTTTTTATAATAAAATAAGAAATTGTTAAATTTAGAAAAAAATGGCTGTGGAGATATATATTCTATTAGCTTTTTTTCATAACTTACCTCCACAACCTTCTTTTGATTACCATAAAAATCCTAAGATCCATAATGGAACTTTATTTTTTATTGGCAAATCTATATCATCACGTATAACAAAATCTGATTTTTTTATTTTTTTATTTTTTCCGCCAACTTCTATTTTTATCCCATTCCAAATAAAATCGCCGTCTTCTTCTTTTTTTAATGCGAATATTTCCCCTTTTTCTTTTAATGCAAAAACAGTATAGGCTTCTCTAAAATTGCCAATTTCTCCTTTGAAAATATAATAATACGCAGGATCTGAAAGAAATATTTTTTTTCCTTTTGTATTTACATTAAAATCTCTCTCTTTTAACACAATATTTATTAATTCTGATTCTGACATAACATTTAATAAATCATATAATTTATTTTTACTTATACCCCATTCTTTGCACATCTTTTCAACATTAATTGTTGGAATTTTTGAATATATCAAGTAACCAATTATTGCTTTCATCAATCTTAAATGATTTTCATTTGTTGACTTTAAAAAAAACGGGATATCGCTATATATGGTTTTTTCTAATATATTTTCCATTTTTTCAGAAAAATTCCCTTCAAGGAAAAATGGTCTTGTTCCTGATATTGCATAATCTTTGAATAATTTCAAAATTTCCAAATCTTTTATTTTATTCAAAAACTCATTTTTATCGAAATTAAACGGGGTTTTTATTGGTTCAATTTCTAACCCAGTTACTAAATGAATATATTCTCTAAAAGAAAGCCATGGAATCCTTACTTTAATAAAGCGTCTTGAAAGATCACTTATACCTGTTCTTAATACAATACTACTGCTATCGCTTATCCAAATTTTTTTATTCGGATAGGAATCATATAGCGATTTTATATATATACTCCATTTATTTATATAATGAACTTCATCTATAACTATTCCGCTATATCCATTTAAAAAAATATTTTCAGCCAAATCATAAAAGGGAATTGAAGCAATTAAAGGGTCATCCCCTGAAATATAAAATAAATTATTTTTTCTTATTTTGGTTAATAGATACGTTGTTTTTCCAACACCTCGTGGACCATAAAATAGCATCCCTCTATTATCATATTTATCTAAATTTTGAAAATACAGTCTTTTTTTTTCTGGCAAAGCTGTCAAAAGACGCTCTGTTTTTAACTCCAATCTTTCAATAATATCCTCGATTTTCATTTTTTAACCACCTTCAGAAACAAATTATCTTATTATATTATCATATGTATTATACCATAAATCGTTCTAATATAATTCTTTTTATATTAATTTTTCTATTTCGTTTTTTTACAGAACTATTTTTTTGAAAAAGCGTTCTATTATAGAACTTATTTTACTTCTTCGTATCTTTTGAATAAAAAATAGTTAGATATAACAAAAACATGAGAGTTTTTAGGCTCTCATGTTTTGTCAATTTAAAGACTTGTATAACTAACTGTCATAACCATTAGGATTAGTCTTTTGCCAGTTCCATGAATCTCTGCACATATCGACTAAATTTCTTTCTGCTTTCCATCCTAATTCTTTTAAGGCCTTTGTTGGATCTGCATATATTTGATCCACATCACCTGGTCTTCTATTTGTTATTTCATAAGGTATTTTTATGTTATTTGCTTTTTCAAATGCTTTTACTACATCTAAAACGCTATATCCTACGCCGGTTCCAAGATTATATACTTTTACACCTACTTCATTCATTATTTTTTCCAATGCTTTTATATGTCCAATTACTAAATCCACAACATGTATATAATCTCTCACTCCTGTTCCATCATGAGTATTATAATCGTTCCCAAATACATATAATTTTTCTCTTTTCCCAACTGCCACCTGCGTAATGTATGGCATTAAATTGTTTGGTATACCATTTGGATCTTCGCCAATTCTTCCTGATTCATGTGCTCCTATTGGATTAAAGTATCTTAATAATGCTATGCTCCATTCATTATCTGATATGTATAAATCTTTTAATATTTCTTCTATGAATAACTTTGTTCTTCCATATGGGTTTGTTGCTGATAATGGTGCATCTTCTGTTATTGGAACTTTTTCAGGATTCCCATATACTGTTGCTGATGAACTGAAAACTATTTTTTTTACATTTTTTTCCTTCATTATTTCCAATAGGTTTAAAGTTCCAGTTATGTTGTTATGATAATATTTCAAAGGTATTGCTACAGATTCGCCAACAGCTTTTAAACCTGCAAAGTGTATTACTGCCTCTATTTGATTTTCATCAAATATTTTTTCTACATCTTTTTTGTTTAATAAATCTATTTCATAGAATTTGAAATCTTTTCCCGTTATTTCTTTTATTCTATTTAATACTTCTGGTTTGCTATTTGAAAAATTATCTAAAACTACAATTTTATATCCTGCATTTAAAAATTCTATACATGCATGAGATCCTATATATCCCGCACCACCTGTTATTAATATTGCCACGATACCACCTCCGTCATTTTTCTTTTTTTATTATATCATATTTTTTGCACATTATTTATTTGTACGGTGTGTCCAAAAATTCAAATTCACTCAGGCAGCTCGATTGCTTATCCTTAAAATTATTCATTCTCAGCCGTCGCTCAAACAATACATCGTGTATTGTTTCGCTCAAAATTACATCCATGTAATTTTGACGGCTTACATTCATAATTTTAAGGGCAATCTTCGAGCCTTCGTTTCATTTGAGACTTTTTAGACACCGTATTTATTTGTATAATTATTGAAATTTTAATAAAATTTTGATATAATTTTAAAGAAATCTGGGAGGTGTTTTTTATGGAAGAATACGATGATGAGCTTACTTTATCTGATATTTTCAGAATATTTAACAGAAGAAAAATATCTTTTTTTGTTATTTTTATTATAGTTGTTTTGACTACAACACTATATATTTTCTTATCAAAAGATATTTATGAGGCAAAAATGCTTGTTGAAACAAAAAATACTTCAAAAACTTCTTCTTTGCTTGCTCAATATGGAAATTTAGCATCAATGGTTGGTATCAGTTTGCCCTCAGGTTCTAATTCAATCAGTACTATTATAGAAAAGATGAAATCAGATCAGATTTTATTAAAGGTTATTGAAAATAATAATTTGTTAGATTATTATTTGAGAAATTCTAAACCCTCTCTTATTAGCAGTTTATTTGGAAAAGATGATATAAATATTAATAAATATGACATTATTGAAGTTATAAAAGACAATTTAAATATTCAACCTCAAAAGGATACTTCTTTAATAAAAATTTCATTTAAATCTCATGACCCAACATTAGCGGCTTCTATTGTTAGATCTGTATATAATGAATATATAAAATATGAAAAATATATAGCTTTAGAGGATTCCAATTTTTATTTAGAAAATTTAAAAGAATTATTTAAGGATGTTTCCGAGAAATACCTGGATATTCAAAAGAAGATTCTTGATTTTCAGGTTAATAATAAAATCTTTGATGAAAATTCTCTGAACCCATTTGTTTCATTATATTCAAAATTATATTTTGATTTAATTGAAATTGATAGCAAAAAAACTCAGTTAGAATCGAAGATTAAAGCAATTGAAGATAATCTTGTTAATTTAAACCCAGATTTAAAAAAATTTTTTCTTGAGAATAATGAAGCTATAAAACCCTTGAAAAGTGAGTTGATTAATTTAAAAATTGAATATGAAACATTAAAATTGAACTCAACTCAAAATCCGCGATTAATTGAACTGGAAACAAAAATTCAGGTTCTTGAAGAGAATTTAAAAAAACAAATTAATGACATTATGGAAAATAATTTAAAATATCTTGCAACTACTGACCTCGAATCTTATAAGGAATATGTAAATGATAAAACACAATTAGAACTTTTAGATGTTGGTAAATCATCTACTATTTCGTTAATGCAAAAGATTGACTCGGAAATTAGAAATAAATCCCCCTTATTATATGAATTTTTCCTGTTGAAAAAGGATTCTGCTATTTTACAGAGCAAATATAATTCTTTAAAATCATCTATTGAAACACAAGAATTACAGAAACGATTTTTGCAACCTTCTATTAGAGTCATTGATAATGTTTATATTCCCTATAAACCAGTTGCACCAAACAAAAAATTAACTTTAGCCATAGGCATAGTTTTGGGGTTTTTTATAGCAGTTTTAGGTATTTTTACTAAAGAGTATTTTGATGATAAAATCAATGACATTTATGATTTTGCCAATAAATACAAAATGCCTGAGTTTGTTTTAGAAAAAAAATCTATTGAGAAAGAATTAAAAAGGATTGTAAATTATATTTACATTAATGATTTGAATAAAATCGGAATTACAAGGATTGGGGACTTTGATTTTAAAAATCTTATTTATGATATAAGGGAAAAGATTAATGAAATAAATACTTTTTATAGTAATGTAGATTTTTCTTTAGAAGAATATACTGATAATAATATTGTGAGAATTGTGAGAAAAGATGAAGGTAAAAGTAATGAGTTTGTTATAAAGATACTTCCAGAATTAAATGATCCAAATTTTATATTATATGAAAAATCATTTGAAAATATTATTATTTTAATATATGAAGGTATTTCTGAAAAAGCTATTGTCAATAGATATAAAAATTATATTTTAAACAGCATAATTATATATATTAAAAATTAATTTATTTAAATTTTAATTTTTATGATATAATATTATTGTTTTATAAAAATTTAATATAAGGGGGTATGGGGATGGCTTTGAAAAATAAAGCTGGGTTTTCTTTGTATGAAGTGCTTATTGTATTGGCGGTTATTGCTATTCTGGGAGCATTTGCTGTTCCTATGGTAAATAATGTTGTAATGAAGGCGAAAATGACAAAGATTATAAACGATATGAAGGTTCTGGAAAATTCTGTTATTCAGTATTATTACAATGAGGATTCTTTGCCAGCTGATATCAGTGCTTTAATTGCTGGTAATTACCTTGAGAACACCATTGACAGTATTGATTTTAGTGTTAACAGCAATGTTGTTTATGTGTTTTATACCAATGAATTCGATAAAGCTGATGCTCTTGAAAATTTGGATTCTACTTTAAAATGGAGTGGTTCTAATACAGATTTTTCTTCACTTGATGATACACCTTCTGAGACTAAAAAATATCCAGTTTTAAAGGTTATTTTTTAATATTATAAAATGGAATGTCTAAAAAGTCAAATTCACTCAGACAGCTTGATTGCTAATCCTTAAAATTATTCTTTCTCAGCCGTCGCTCAAACAATACATCGTGTATTGTTTCGCTCAAAATTACATCCTTGTAATTTTGACGGCTTTCATTCATAATTTTAAGGGCAATCTTCGAGTCTTCGTTTCATTTGAAACTTTTTAGACGGTCTAATAATAAAAACATATGCCAATAATAATAATAAAGGATATAGTGATTTGCTATATCCTTTTATTATTGTACGATGTCCAAAAAGTAAAGTCGCTCAAACCTTGATTGTTAATCCTCAAAAATAGCTCATTCTCGCCGGTCGTATCAGACTCACATCCGTGTTCGGCTTCACTCAATTTTGCATCCGTGCAAAATTGACCGGCTACATTCGCTATTTTTTCGGACAATCCGCGAGTTTTCGCTTGCTTTACTAATTGGACACACTATTTTATTATTATTGTGTGATATAATTTTAATGAGTTAGCATAATGGTTTTATAATGTTTTTTATCCAATAACCCGCCGCAGGCGAGTACGGAGGTGAAATGTTGAAATTAAAATTAGAAGATTTTAAGATTAATATGCCACAATTGAATTTTGAAACTACAGAAAGTTTAAAGCCAATAACACAATATTTCGGTCAGAAAAGAGCATACGAATCTATTTTAATGGGCCTTGAAATAGAAGAGAAAACACATAATATTTTTATAACAGGTCCAGTAAATACAGGCAGGAGGACTTTTGCTAAAAATATTTTGGCACAATATTCAACAGATAAAAAAACACCAAAGGATTATATTTATGTTTATAATTTTAAGAATTCGATGAGGCCAAAAGCCATTTCATTGAAATCTGGAGAGGCTAAAATTTTTAAAAACGAGCTTGAAGAAACCATAGAAATGGCTTTTAATGCTATAAAAAAAGGACTTGAAGGTGAGGACTTTTCACAAAAAAGGACACAATTAGAGCAGGAATATTTAAATGAAAGAAAAAAAATATGGGAAGATTTGAAAAAACAAGTGGAAAGTTTGAGTTTTAAGCTACAATTTACATCCGACGGTGCTGTAACTATACCAGTATATGAAGGTAAAGAGCTAACGGATGAGGAGTATGAAAAATTACCAGAAGATATAAAAAGTAAGTATGAAGAAAAAACTCCTATTTTAAGGCAATTGATGGAAAAAGCTATGATAAAAATAACAGAAACTGATAAAAGTTATCGTGAGCAATTGAGAAATCTTGAAAAATATTGGGCTTTATTTACAATATCTGGAATATTTGAGCATCTTATAAAAAAGTATAATGGAAATTCTGATGTGGTTGAATATTTAAATGATATAAAAAACGACCTGTCAGAAAACTTCCCAGAAATTTTATCTGATGAAAATATATTAAAATATTATAGAAAAAAATATTCTGTAAATATTATAATCGATAATTCATCAATAAGCGGAGCTCCTGTAATTGAAGCAACGGATCCAACATATTCTTCATTAATAGGGAAGATTGAGTATATTTCGCAAATGGGTATATTAAAAACGGATTTTATGATGATAAAGCCTGGGATGCTACATAAGGCTAATGGCGGATATTTAATTCTTGATGCTGAAAAGGTTATGAGAAATCCATATGTATGGGAAGCGTTAAAAAATGCTTTGATGAATAGGGAAGTGAAGATAGAGAATTTAGAGGGTAAAATGGGATTAAGTGTTGTTCATACTCTGGAGCCAGATCCTATTCCACTTGATATAAAGGTAATTTTGATAGGAGAAGAGTGGATGTATGAAATGTTATATGCTTATGATCCCGATTTTAAAAAATTATTTAATATAAAGGTACCTTTTGATACGGAAATCGATTTAAATAAGGAAAATGCTGATTATTTTGCACAGTTTGTAAAAAATATAATAAAGGAAAATAATTTAAGGGATTTTACTAAAAAGGCAATAGAAGAATTGATAAAGTATTCATGTCGAATTAATGGAAGAAATGATAAGCTTTCTGCAAAATTTGGATTATTAAAGAACATTATACTTGAATCAAATTATATTTCTGATAGATATAGTGATACTATACCATATGTTGATGGTAATGCTGTGAAAGAAGCTATTAAAAAACATGAAAACATGTTCTCTTTATACAGGGATAAAATAATGGATTCAATAAAAGATGGGCAATTGATTTTGGAGACAGATGGTGTGAAAATCGGTCAGATAAATGGTTTAACGGTTATGGAGGTAGATACGTTATCCTTTGGAGTGCCTGTAAAGATAACAGCTAAAGTTTTCTCGGCAAAGCAGGCAGGATTGCTCGATATTCAAAGGGATTCTGATATGAGCGGAAAAATACACAGGAAATCAACGTATATTATAGAAAATTATTTTTATTCAAAGTATCATCTTGATGAAAACATGGTATTTTCTGCCTCAATAAGTTTTGAACAGGTATATTCTATGCTCGAAGGAGACAGTGCATCTCTTGCAGAGGTTTTGGCGTTGATATCTGCAATATCAGCTGTTCCAATAAAGCAAAATTTTGCTGTAACAGGTTCTATTGATCAGAATGGGAATATACAGCCTGTTGGTGGAATAATAGAAAAGATAGAAGGTTTTTATAATGTATGTAAAATTAAGGGATTAAACTCGAAACATGGCGTGGTAATTCCATATCAAAATGTTAAAAATATTGTGTTGAATCATGAGATTGAAGAAGCTATTAAAAATAATAAATTTCATATATATGTTGTAAAAAATGTAGATGATGCGATAGAAATAATGATGGATAAAAAAGCCGGAGAAACAGATGAATTTGGGAATTATGAAAAGGATACAGTAAATTATAGGGTATTGGAAGGAATAAGGTATTTAAAGAAATTACATCCCACTAAAAAGAGGTTTTGGCTGTGGAAATAGAAAGAAAAGAGATAAATAAATTTGATGAGATTCTCATTGAATTTCTTGAAGAACTCGATGATGTGACTGATGAGACAAAAAAACAATATACAAAGTCTATAAAATATTTTTTAAATTATTTGAGAAAACGCAATGTATCAAAGCCAACACCAAAAACAGTTAAAATGTGGAAAACTTTTTTATTAAAGGAAAAAAGTCCATATACTGTAAATTTATACCTATCAGGTATAAGGCGTTTTTTTGCTTTTTTAGAAGATAGAGGATTATATGCAAATATTGCAAGGAATGTGAAAGGTGCCAAAAGACCATTTGGACATCAAAAGGATATATTGACAGACGATGAGATAAGAGAGATTTTTCAAACTATTGATACGTCAAATTTGTCTGGAAAAAGAAATATGGCAATAATAAAATTGCTCGCATATACAGGTATAAGAACATATTCTTTAACGAGGATAAAAATAAGAGATATTGTAAAAAGAAATAATAAGGTTTTACTGCATTATAAATCCAAAGGTCATGTTGGAAAGGATTCTATAATTTCACTTCATAAGGATGTATATGAAGCGATAAATGATTATTTAAAAGAAAGGAATAAGATAAAAAAGGTTAAACCAAATGATCCTTTATTTATTTCACTTTCAAAGAATTCATATGGAAATGCTTTAACGGAAAGAGCTATTCAAATGATTATTGATAAATATTTTAATGAGTTGGGCTTAAAGGATTTTAGAGGCGGAAAAAAATTGTCTGCACATTCATTTAGACATACTGTTATTACAAAAATAGCTTTAAATCATGGTATAGAAGCTGCGAAACAGATTGCAGGACATAAGAATATTTCTACAACACAGATTTATTATCATGAAGCAACTTCTGTTGCACTTGAAGCAGATGAACTTATTGATTTTAATGAATAAATAGAAATAGTATATACGATATCTAAAAAGTCAAATTCACTCAGGCAGCTCAATTGCTAATCCTTAAAATTATTCATTCTCAGCCGTCGCTCAGATTTTTCATCCATGAAAAAGCTTCACTCAAAAAAACGTCCTGTTTTTTTGACGGCTTACATTCATAATTTTAAGGGCAATCTTCGAGCCTTCGTTTCATTTGAGACTTTTTAGACAACATAATAGTATAGTTATTTTTTTACTATTAAATATTTATTATATTTTTTATTTTAATTATACACGAATCCAAAAAATTTTGTTTTTATTCCAGATCGTTTTTCAGTCCTATTGTATTTAATATTATCGAATCTTTTTGTCTCCATTTGTCTTTTACTTTTACATATAAATCAAGATAAACTCTGTCATCAAGTAGCATTTCTATATCCTTTCTTGCGAGCATTCCTATTTTTTTTATCATTCTTCCTTTTTGTCCTATGATTATACCTTTTTGCGATTGTCTTTCAATATATATTTCTGCTCTGATATATATAAGGTTTTCTTTATTTGTTATTTCTTCTACCACTACTGCTGTAGAATGCGGTATTTCTTCTGAGGTTAAATGGAATATTTTTTCCCTTATTAATTCCGATATCATAAATGCTAACGGCCTGTCTGTTGTCATGTCTTCAGGAAAATATTGTGGCCCTTCTGGCAATACTTCTATTATTTTTTCAAGTAATTCTGATATGTTTTTACCTGTTAATGCAGAAATTTTGAATTCTGCTATGACATTTGATTTTTCGTCAAGTACAGTTTTTATTCTTTTTTCTGCTTCTTCTATTTGATTTTGTGTTGCTGCATCTACTTTGTTTATTATCAGTATTGTGGGGATACCGGATTCTTTTATTATTCTGGCTATGTTCAGGTCTGATTCTCTAACCATATCTATGGGATCTATTAAAAAGAGTATTAAATCCTGCCCTTTTAATGCATTTATTGCTATTTTTACCATATATTCTCCGAATTTATGTAATGGTTTATGTATCCCCGGTGTATCCACCAATACTATCTGTGCATCTGGTGTATTCAATATGCAATTTACCCTATTTCTTGTGGTTTGTGGTTTATCTGACACTATAACCACTTTTCTTTTCATTATCGCATTTATTAATGTGGATTTCCCAACATTTGGTTTTCCTGCTACTGCTACAAATCCACTTTTCATTTCATCAACTCCCTTAATTTTTCCATTATCATTGCTGTTGCCCTGCAATCATCTTCGTTGTATTTTATTATTTTTTCCAGACTTTCTTTATGTCCTTTTAAGTAATTTTTGTACTCTATAAATATGGCATATCCGTTTAAATCTGTTCTCCATTTGTAGCCAAAATATTTGCTTATGTCTTTTAATGAATATGATGTTACTGGAATCGCTATATTTTTCTGTATTTTTTCGTATAAGTCATATGACCTGTCTTCGATTTTGTAAAGATATTTGTATAGATGTGATATGTTTTTTGTTATCATTTGAAGTCTTTTTATGTCATAAACATCATAATGAACTATTATATCTTTTGTTGAATCTATGAATTTTAAAAATCTTTCAAGGTTATCATCTATATTTTCCACATTTAAAAATGCTTTGTATTTGTTTTTTATTAATATTCCGTGTAGGAAATCAAGGTCTCTATATGTTTCAACATCATATACTATGTATTTTTTTGGTATGTCAAATTTGTTTATTATTATTGGTTTGTTTTCAAGTAATGATTTAAGATTATATAATGGTTTTCTGAATTGTGGTGGTACCTGTTCTATCTTATTTGCTTCTACTGCTTTTATAGGGTTGATATTTATATCTTTTAATAATTTCAGATAGCTTGTTGATATGCCAGGAACTATGGATATGTCTCCATTTTTTAATAATTCTCTGTGACATTGAACCTTTATTTTACAGAATTTACAGTGATTCCCTGGTGTTTTTTCCTGATGGGTTTTAAAATATTCTATTTCTTTTTTTAATAATGGCATTTTTCTTTCTATCCATCTTTCAGAAAAATAATGGACTTTGTTTTCAAGGGTTACTTCTATTCCCCTGACGTCTTTTCCATTTTTCCGAAAGTATAGATATACAGCTATTATATGATATATATGGTTTAATTTTAATTTTCTTGATTCTCTGGATATCTTTGCTGTTTTTCTTCTATTGTCGTATTCATCATAGCTGGCTACTATTGTTATTCCTTCATAGTTAATTTCGAAGTATTTTGTTGGTCTTTTGTAAATTGGAACAAAATGTTTGCACTTTTTTATGTTTCTGTAATTTAATAAATCCATTTTCATAAATTCCAGCTCCGCTTCTATCTGCGTTTTTAATTTTTATATTTTTTATATTAGATTTTTTTATTTTATATTCACTCAGGCGGAAAATTCTTTTCCTCATTACAGGATTACTTGCCGCCGTCGCTTAGACTCGCATCCGTGCTCGGCTGCGCTCAAAATCACATCCTTGTGATTTTGACGGCTCACGTAATCCTTCCATTCGGGAATTTTCAAGCCTTCGCTACATATAAAATTAAAAAAATCTAATAATCTCAAAAAAATAACGTGAGAGTATTATTTTCTGAAATTATCAATTTACGTGAACATAATGGAATGTCTAAAAAGTCTAATTTGAATATAATTTAAAAATCAATAATCACTTTTATTTTTAGTGTGTCCAATTAGTAAAGTAAGCGAAAACTCGAAAATTGCCTGAAAAAATAGCATATGAAGCCGGGCAATTTTGCATGGATGCAAAATTGAGTGAAGCCGAACATGGATGTGAGTCTGATACGACCGGCGAAAATATGCTATTTTTGAAGATTAGCAATTAAGGTTTGAGCGGCTTTACTTTTTGGACACTCTATTTATCTTCAAAATCATTAACTATACAACTTTTCAATATCACCAAATTCAAGGAATAAATTGGCTATGTTTTTTAAAAATCCCAATCTGTTTATTCTTATACTTTCGTCTTTATCCATAACGAAAACATTATCAAAGTAATTGTCTATTGCACTTTTTAATTTTAATAATTCTTCTATTGCACTTTCATAATCCAGATGTTCTATTTTTTCTTCCATCTTGCTTTTTACTGTGAGGTATTCATCGAATAATTGTTTTTCTGCTTCTTCTTTAAATAATCTTCCTTCATATTTTAAAGAGTCGTGTTTTCTGGATATATTTTGTACTCTTTGAAATGTTTTTATGAATGTTTTAAAGTTTTCAGAGTATACTACTTTATTTAAAGCTTGAGCTGATATTAATGCGCGTAATGGTTTATTCCAGTTTATTGTTACTGTATTTATTACATCGGTTGATATCTCCTTTTTAGATAGATATGTTTCAAATCTACCTTTAAAGAAATCTGCGATTTCTTTTTCGAGATATTCAATATTTATAATTTTTGCAATTTCTTTCATTATTTCATTTAGGTCTATATCCCAATTGTTTTCTATTATTATCCTTAAAACCCCATATGCTTTTCTTCTAAGTGCAAATGGGTCTTTTGAACCTGTTGGTATTTTTTTGATTCCAAAGAAACCAATTATATCATATAATTTATCTGATAATGATATTATTAATGAGTTCAAATCTGATGGCAATTCATCATTTTCTTCAATTGGTCTATAATGTTCTTCTGGAACCATGTATATATCTTCTTTATAACCTTTGTGTTTTAAATATATTCTTCCCATCGTTCCTTGAAGTTCAGGAAATTCATATACTATATGTGTGGGAATATCTATTTTAGAGAGTTCTGCTGCTTTTAATAAAGTTTGGTTTTTGTAGTTGAGTTTTTCTGCTATTATTTTTGATATTTCTTTTAACGCTTTCACTTTGTCTAAATATGTTCCAAGACCTGCTTGATAGGTTATTTCATTTAATTTAGATAGATATGTTTCTTCATCTGTATTCAGATCTTCTTTATAATAGAATTTTGCATCATCAAGTCTCGCATTTATAACTCTTGAATATCCATTTGTAACGTTTTTTTCTTCGCTTAATCCATCTTGAAATGCGACGTAATAATTTGTTATTTTATTTTCTTTTTTTGCTACGAAACTTCTTTGATGATGTTTTACTGTAATTTTTATTACTTCTTCTGGCAAATCCAGATATTCTTCATTAAATGATCCCAATACTGCTGTTGGATATTCGGTTAATTGTGTTATTTCATTTATTAATTCCTCATCTTTTTCGATTTTTAGTTCGTTATTTGTTGAAATTGTTTCTATTTCTCTTTCTACTCTTTCTTTCCTTTCTGTATAATCTGCTATTACAAAGTTTTCTCTTAATTCATTAAAATAATTTTCCGGATGGTTTATGGATATTTCACCTTTTCCAAGGAATCTGTGCCCAAATGTTTTTCTCGATGTGTTTATTCCAAACAATTCAAAGTCTATTATGTCGTAATTCAATAATGACATTATCCAGTGTACTGGTCTTATGAATTCATAATCACCATTACCCCATCTCATTGGTTTTTTAAATCTTAATTTTTTTATTATCGATGGATATATTTCCGATAGAGTTTCAGATATTTTTTTACCTTCTTTTTTTATTTTTGCAAATATATATATATTACCTTTTATTTCTTTTTCTTCTATTTCATAATTTTCGCCTTTTAATGAGTTTAAAAATCCTTGATATGGTCTGGCTGGATTACCATTTTCATCAAAAGCAACTTTTTTTGCGGGACCTTTTCTTTCTATTGTTCTATCCGGTTCTTTTTCAGGTAGTCCTTCTAATAATATTCCAAATCTTCTTGGCGCTATGAATACCTGTAATTTGGAATAGGATATGTTCCTTGATTTTAATTCTTCTTCTGTATATGTATATAATTGTTTTATTATATTTTCATATTCGCTTGATGGTAATTCTTCAACTCCTATTTCTAGTAATGATTTATTCATCGCCTTCGCCCCCAATCTCTTCTAAATATGTGCGGGCAGTTTTTCTCGCCATGTCTCTTATGATTAATATGTATTTTTGACGTTCATTTACACTTATGGCATTTCTTGCATCAAGAAGATTAAATGCATGTGCCGCTTTTACAAGATAATCGTATGCCGGTAAATATAATTTTTCTTTTATTAATGATTCGAACTCATTTTTATATGTTTCAAACAAGTTGTATAATGTCTTTATATTTGCTTTTTCAAAATTGAATATGGAAAATTGCCTTTCGTTTTCTTTAAATAATTTGCCATATGGTATATCTTTATTCCACATGGTTTCATATACATTTTCTTTTCCCTGTAAATACATCGCAAGCCTTTCTATTCCATATGTTATTTCAAGTGATATAGGGTTTAATGAAATTCCTCCCATTTGTTGAAAATACGTAAATTGAGTTATTTCCATTCCGTCAAGCCATACTTCCCATCCTATTCCCCAAGCACCTAATGTTGGTGATTCCCAATTATCTTCTATAAATCTTATATCATGCTCTAAAGGATCAATTCCTATCGCCTTTAATGATTCTAAATATATTTCCTGCGAGTTTTTGGGAGATGGTTTTAATATTACCTGATATTGGTGGAATCTCTGCATTCTGTTAGGATTTTCACCATACCTTCCATCTGTAGGTCTTCTGCTTGGTTGAACAAAGGCTATGTTATATGGTTCTTTACCGAGTGTTTTAAAAAATGTCGATGGGTGATATGTACCTGCACCCATTTCCATGTCGTAAGGTTGGTCTATTACGCAACCATATTCTGACCAAAATTTATCCAATTTTAATATTAAATCCTGTATATACAAGTCAATTCCTCCCTATTCGAGTGAAATTAATAATGGATAATGTGGTTGTGACCCATTGTGAATTTCCACTTCAAGGTCCGGAAAATCTTCCATTAATTCATTTGCAATTAATTCCACTGTTTTTAATTCTATATCTTGACCATAGAATATGGTCATTATTTCATATCCATCATTGATTTTTTCTTTTAACACTTTTATTACAGCCTCTGTTAAATCAAAACTATGCGCTTTTAATTCTTTGCCGACAAATACAAGGTATTCATCTTTTTTTATTTT
Source organism: Marinitoga sp. 1155 (assembly GCF_001021175.1). NCBI lineage: Bacteria > Thermotogati > Thermotogota > Thermotogae > Petrotogales > Petrotogaceae > Marinitoga > Marinitoga sp. 1155. The sequence goes on from NZ_AZAX01000053.1 coordinate 35,362, forward strand.
CTCTTCAGCAATTTCCGAATCTCTTATAGCATAGGTTACCTGTATTGGCACTATTGAAGATATTTCTGATTCTATTGCCTCTTTTAATTCTTCATAGGTCATATTATCATCAAAAGCTAATAAAGCTGAAATTCCTTCCTGTATATATTTTGTTTTTATTACAAGTATTTCTTTGTCTTTTACCATATCTGCAACTTTTTCTGCTGTTAATATAATATTAGGATTATTTGGCAATATTAATATCTTTTTTTGAGGCAATGTTTCTATAGCCTCCATAAAATCCTTTACGCTCGGATTCATTGTTTGTCCGCCAAAAATAACCTTATCTACACCAAGACTTTTAAATATTTTTGTTATTCCTTCACCAGGTGATACTGTTATTATGCCCCAATTTTCATTATTTGTTTCGTAAACTGGCTCTTCTTCTGATGAGGTTACCGCGTTAGCTGTTTCTACAACGTGTTCGTGTTGAACTTTCATATTGTCTACTTTTACTTTATATAATTCGCCATAATTTATGAATTCTTCGAATACCTTACCTGGTCTATTGGTGTGAACATGTGTTTTCAGGAATTCTCCCTGATGAACTAATACGATTGAATCACCGAGTTCTTCTAAGAATGCCCTTATTTTGTCTATTTCTTCTTTTGATATTTCTGGATTATTCAATTTTAATACACATTCTGTACAATATTGAAATTTTATTTCTTCATATGCTATTTCTTTTATCTGCTCTACTGATGCACTTTCTATTTCTTTTAGATTTATTGTTGTATCGCCTTTTATTGCGTCTCTGAATCCTTTTATTATATAGCTAACACCTTTTGCTCCTGCATCTACAACATTAGCATCTCTTAATTTTTTTAGATATTTTGGTGTTTCTTCAACCACTTCTTCGGATATTTCATATAATTTTTCCAGAAATTCTTCAAAATCTTTTATTTCAGATAATTCATTTTCGGCCCTTTCAGCAACTTTTCTTATTAATGTAAGCATTGTCCCTTCTACCGGTTTTATTACAGCATGGTATGCAACTTCTTTTGCGTTTTTTAATGCTTCTATAAAATCTTTTGTTGTTACTGTTTCTTTATCTTCAAGTGTTTCAGTAAAACCTCTGAATATTTGAGAAAGTATAACTCCGGAATTTCCTCTTGCTCCCATTAATAATCCGTCTCTCATATTTTTCATTATATCCTTTAATTTGTCCTTATTTTTAACTTTGTCAAGCCATTCACATGCTTCAAGCATTCCTGAAGACATATTTGAACCTGTATCTCCATCAGGGACAGGAAATACATTTAATGCATTTATTTCATCTTTGTTTACCAATAATGTTTCGGCCGCCTTTTTGAATGCCACATAAAAGTCTTTTGCATTTAATTCTGTCATTGTATTCACCTCTTTATGATTTTATTCCCACGACTTTTACATTTACAACTACATCGACATCCCCCAAGGCTTCCTTTATTCTATGATATACATTTTCCTGTGCATTTGATGCAACTCTTTTTAAAGGCAATCCATATTCCATATAAATATATAGGTTTATTATAACTCTGTTATTTTCTTCTATTACTTCAACACCTTTTTCCTGTGGTTTTTGAAGCATTGCTGTTAATTTATTTAGAAATCCACCTTTACCTATATCAACTGTACCATATGATTCTAATGCTGCTCTATACACTATTTCATTAAATACTTCTGGTTTTATGGTTACCTTTCCAAGTTCAGTTTCAACTATCATAATTACACCTCCAATTTTATTTTTCCAATAATGCAGATAAATATCCAACGGTTCTGTCATAATCACCAAAAGCAGTAGCGCTTGTTGTATGATTTAGTATTTTTACTTTTTCAAAATTCATGTATAATAATGTATTTATGCATCCGTATCCACATGCAGTAATACTATATTGTTTTACTTTTTCGTATAATAATTCTGGATTTTTTCTCTGTATCGCATTTATTAGCATTTCTCCTTTTTTCATGGTTATTTCATGATTTTCATAATGATTCAGATCACTTGATGCTATTATTAATATACCATCTTTCATTAATTCGTTTAATATTTCCGCTAATTTTTTAGATGTGTATAAGCTTTGATCACCAAGAATAATAGGTACTATTTTAAATGTATTTCCATACAAATATTGTAAAAAAGGCAGTTGTACTTCTATTGAATGCTCATATTGATGTGCGGAATAATCTCCTGATATTTCTAATTTTTCTACTATTGTCTTCGCCATTTTATCTATTTTTAGCTCTCCCAGAGGTGTAATCCATGTCCCTTCTGGATAGACAGAAATATTTGGACCTATACCTGTATGATTAGGTCCAATTATTATAACAGATTTTATTTTACCTTTTTTGAAGATTTCATAATATCCATATGAAGCTGTTTTTCCAGAAAATATATATCCAGCATGTGGTGATATTAATCCCGTTGGTTTAATATAATTTTTTTCTTTATTATCTATATCCAGATTATCATTATCTGGATTATCAGTGCTTGGTTTATCAGTATTTGGTTTATCAATGTTTGGAAAATATCCACTTATCATTTCGAGTAATTCTTTTTTATTCTCCGGATAAAACGTCCCTGCCACAACAGGGTATCTTTTCATATTAATCGCCCCCGTAATTTACTGTTTTGGGCCATATAAACAGATTCAAATCATATTCTCTATTTCTTTGTTCATTTGTTTTGAATAAAAAACCTATTATGGGCAAATCTTTTAATAGCGGAATACCGGAATTCAATTTTTCTTCTTTCATTATTTTTAAACCGCCTATTATGCTAACATAATTGTTTTTCAATATCATTTTTGTATTTATTTCTCTCGAATTTTCCGCATTATAATTCGACACCGATGATTTTTCCGGCTCACCTACTTTTAGACTTATATCTAAATCTATGAGGTCTTTGTTTTCTATATATTTGCCCGAGATTTCCAGATTTAATCCACTCTCTATATATTTTATGGAATTTTCCTGTATTACAGGAATTCTGTATACTGATTTAAAAATCGCTTTTGTCCCAGATTTTAATATTATTCTTGGCTTTGATACCAGTTTGGTATTTGTTTTTGAATCAATATTTTTAGTTTTTATTGCGGTATCCAGTATTTCTTTATATAATTGAGGATTTATTATTCCCTGATTTATTGAATCTATTATGCTTTTTGATGATATTTTTGATTCTATATTTTTTATCGTTTCTTCTAATACAGATGAGTCCACTATTGCGATTTCTATGGAAATTATTTCTGGAATTTTTTCTTTTACTATTATAATATCTTTTCCTTTTTCAATATAATATCCATTTTTTAACAATAAGTCTTCTATGTTTTGAACTTTATTATTGTATATTTTTATATCTTTTAACTTTTCATTATTGATTAACGATATATTGTTTTTCAGAGCATAATTTTCAACCAATTTATATAGCGTTTCATATTCTTCAATTTTGTTTTTATTGTTACTATTAATATTGTTTTTATCGATGGTTTCTGTTTTTTTTATTGTTTTTTCTTCTTTTATTTTTTCTTTTAATGCCCATATTTTTTTAAACTTTTCATTTTGCTTTTCATTTGCTGTGATTTTTATAATCTTTCCTGTTTCGTTTTCATATATTATTTTATAGGTTATATTTATACTTTTTGATATTTTTTCAAAATATTCAATTTCATCATTTTTTATTGCAATGTAATAGTCATTGGTCACCGTTGCACTGTCAGTTATTATTTTATTGGTAATGTTATTTTTGGTGGCATCATTTGTTAGAGCAATATTGTATTTTTCATTAAATTCTTTTATTGTATTTATTGCCTGTGGTGTTCCTTTTATTATATAATTTTTTTCTATCTTTTGGATTATAACATTTTTAAAAATTTTATTAAACGGATATAAATCTAAATTTGATTCTATTATTTCAATTTTTTCATCTGTTTCTATGTTTTTTATGTTATTTTTTTTATTAATTTTATTTACCTGCGGTTGAGGGATTTTTGATATTATATTACTCAGTATATCTATATTATTATTTTTTCCTTTTATAATATATATTTCGTCTGTTAACTTGTTTATTTCTAAATTTAAAATATTAGATAATTTTTCTATTGGCAGTTTTGTTTTCATTACTGTAATTGTGGCCTGCGATTCTATTTGTTGTAAATCCATTGGTTTAATATCTGTTTTATTTGACTTTCCTATTTTTTGCTTTTCATTTTTTTGCTGTAATACTTTTTCTTTTAATGTTTTTTGTTTTTCATAAAGTGTATATGCCTGAAAGTAATATTCTTCAAAAAGTTTTATATCTTCTTTAAAACCTTTTAATAATATTATATTATCAGATATCTCAGTATATTCTATATTGAATAATTTTATTATGTTTTTTTGAGGTATTTTATATTCAAATACTTTATATATTTTCTCTTTTTCTACAGTTACCTTTTTTGTTTCTTCTGGCATGGTTTTTTTTACTGGTATTTTTGCTATTATTTTTTTTATCATTTCTATTTTATTTTTATCGCCTTTTAGAATATATAACCCTTCATATATTCTGGTATATTGTATATCTATAAGTTCCATAAGACTGGATATATTTATATCAGTCTGTATTACTTCATATAAATCTTCATTATTTTCGTATTTTGAATTTATAATTGGATAGTTGATTTTATATAATGGATTTTTCGATATGTATATATTATTTTTACCTATATAATTATAATATATGCCTGTAGAATCTATAATTAATCTGAATAAATCTTCAGGATAAAAGTTTTTAATATTTAAAGATATATCTTTATCAGGAATTTCGGTTAAATAATATTGATTAAACCCAAGTTCTTTTAGTAGTATTTCAAGTAAATCTTTTGCTTTTATTTTTTTAAACTGAAATATTTCATCATTTAATCGCTTTTTCCCTTCTGCTGTTATTTTTATTTTATTTGATGTTTCAATATTTGTTTTGTCAATATTTGTTTTATCAATGTTTGTTTTGTCAATGTTTAGTTGCGTTGGAAATAGCATTATAATTTCTATTATATTATCATATTGTTTTATTAGTTTTATCGGACCTTTTGGTAATATATACTCTTTTTCTTCAAATTTGACATTTTTAAATTGTATTTTATAATCTGTTTTTGTATTGTTTTGAAAAATTCTTGTATCTGTTGAAACTCCTGTAACTTCTATAATATTTTTGTTGTTTATATAATCTATTTTTATTTGATATGATAAAATTATCAAGGAATATAGTATAAATATTATTAAGGTTATTTTTTTCATCTGAGCACCTCAAATTGTTTTTTATTTCTATCAAATAATAATACACCATTGTTGAATATTTTCAATACACTGTAATTTCCCAGCTGCATATTTTCATTTATTTCTTTTAAAACCCCATTAAAATATATATATGCTTTTTTTTGATTTTCTTTTATTATTACACCAGAAAACTCAAAAAAATCTGGATTTGGTGCATCTGATGCATTTTGCCATAATTTTTCCAGATCTATTTTTAAAAAATCAAATATTTTGTATTTTTTTAACTCATAATCTTTTATTATTTTAGTATTTGTGGGTATATTCCTTTTTATGTATATTGAATAATATGTATTTGAATCAAAGTTATAATTAGAATCTATTTTAATCTTTTCTATAATCACACCTTTTTCCGCTTTTAATTTTGATAATATTTCATTTATTTCTTCTGATTTTATTTCTGGATTTACATATTCTTCTTTTATATCTGAAACTGAAAAATATGAAATTATATTCTCTTTTTTATTTTCGAGTTTTTGAGTTAAGAATATTATTGAGAGAATTATCAATATTATTGATATTGCATATCTGTATATCATTTTTTTAGCTCCAGTATTTTATATTGTTTGTATAATAAATCAAGGGTTCCTATTTCTTTTATCTGATATGGCGAGACTATTTTTAGTCCATCTATTATTTCTATTAGTATTGTTGCACTTAGTGTTGAAGGGGTGTATTCTATGGATTGTATATATACCGGTGCTTTTATCTGTTCTAAAAAATCCAAAAAATTATATATTTTCTCATTTGCTCTTTTTGCCGTGTCAATTTTTGTTTTATAGTCGGCTATTATATTTTGATTTATTTTTATTTGTTCAATTTTTTTTAAATATATTCTATTCTGGAATTTAAAATATGAGATTGTTAATATTATTATGGAAACTATCAGCAGTATATATGAAATTATATTCAGTATATATCTGACATTTGATTTGAATACTACCATTTTAATTCCCTTTCTAATCCTTTTATTGTATTTGTTATGGATTCTTTTTCAAAAAAGGTTTCCAGATTTATTTTTTTTCCAATTGGTTCGTCTATATATATTCCATATATGTAACTCGATGATGATTTTTGAAATACTATATTATTTTGATTTCCACTAAAGGTTATAAATTCATCTGTGTTATTTTTTAATGTACTCCATAATAAATAATTTAATGGAATTGTATAGTCAAATAACAGCGAATATCTGTATTTATTCGTGAATTTGGTTATATAAAGATAATATATGTTTTCTTTTAATTTTATGTATTTCACTTTTTGAGTTGAGATGTTATTATCTCTGGAATTTTTTATTATATATTTATCCAATTCTTTTTTCCCGGTGAATTCTTTTATTATTCCATAATAATCAACTATATTTATTTTTATGTTTTTAAATTTATTATTTTTGTATTTATGAATAAATTTTTTGTTATAATATATTTTTGTCACCATTCTATACCACTCCATCTAAATGACGAGGTTATAGGAAGGATTACTAAATTTGCGTCTTTTATTCTTAATGTATTTCCTGGACTTTTGAATATGAGATTGTAAAAGTTGAAAATTTTTGTATAATCCTGTGTTTTATACGGTATTTCCTTATATATTATTCCATCAAAATAACTTTTATTTGATATTACTATTTTTGTGCTTTGATCTTCAAATTTTATTGAATGATATTTTATCTGCACAAAGTAATTCATCATTTCAATAAAATCTATTCTCTTTTTTATATCATCAAAAAAAGAGTTTTTTATAACTATGGCAAAACTGATGAACATAATGCTTTCGATTAATATTAATATTAACATTTCATATAATATAAATCCCTTTTTCATAACCCTAAATTATTTATTGTATTGAATATTCCACCATAAAACCCATATGCCACCTCTAATATTATTAAAGATATAACCATTATCAACACTGGTTCTAAAAGCTTTTTTATTCGTTGTATTATTTGATTTATTTCAAAATTTAATTCTGTTTCTAATATTTTAAAAGGCTGTTTTAAATCGTTTAAATCCCTTGATAGTGAAATGCTAAAAAGCAATTCATTTAAATCGGTTTTCTGGAGAATATCTATGATATTGTTTCCTTCTTCAAGTTTATTTAAGATGTGTATTATATCTTCTTTTATTTTCTTTGATGACAAAATTTCTGAACTCTTTTCAAATGCCTCATAAGTTGTATGCCCACTTTCAATAAATATTAATGTCGTTTCAACAAATTCCAGTAAAGCATATTTCCTGTATATTTTTTTTATTATTGGAATTTTATACAATATACTATCGAATTTTCTTTTGTTTTTTAATAATAATATTAATGTTGCTGTTATGCTTGATATAAACCCTACCAGAAACCATGATATGTTAAAATTAAAACTGGTATTGAATGTACTTTTAAATATTGGAATAATCATAAATTGTAAAAATAATAACAAACTAATTACTCCTGAAAAGAGCAGAATAGGATAAGATAATAAATTTTTTATCTCCTGTGTGTTTTTTATTCTATTTTCATATACATTTTCAAGTCTTTTCAATATTTTTAACATTTCATTATTATCAGATGCTTTTGACAATGATTTTCTAAATTCATAATCAAAATAGGTATTAGAATCCATAGCATTTTTGTATGGCATGCCAATTTTTATGTTGTTTATCAATAAGTCCAGGGCTATTTTTATTTTTTGTGAAACTTCCTGATTTTCTCTTATAAACAATATTGCATCAAAAAATTGCAGTCCAGATGATATAAACGCCTTCAGCATTTTTATCAGTTTAAAATGTTCTTTTGTATTTAGTTTTCTGAAATTTATTTTTTTTACGTATTCAAACTTTTCTATTTCTATGGATTTATCTATATTTTTTAGCGCATCTATATCATTTTTACCCACTATATAACCATTTATAGATATGCTAAAATTTTTACCTTGGAAATAAAAAAGTTTCATTTTATCACCTTTTTTAAACAATTTATTTATATTTTATCATAAATTTTGAGTTCTTACAAATTAATATGATGTCTAAAAAATTTCAAATGAAACGAAGACTCGAAGATTGCCCTTACACGCCTACAGCGGGTATAGGATAAAAGATTTTTATTATATAATTATAAATCTTTTCCCCTTAGATTTTTTATCCCAAAAAATCTAAGCGTGAATGAAAGCCGTCAAAATTACATGGATGTAATGTGCGAAACAATACACGATGTATTGTTTGAGCGACGGCTGAGAATGAATAATTTTAAGGATAATCGCTGTCTGAGTGAATTTGACTTTTTAGACAACCTAACAAATTAAAAAATATTAAAAAAAAACCGGATAAATCCGGTTTTTTTAATAATCAGATTCTGATTTTTCACCACTTACGATTTTAACTCCTGAACTGGCTCCAATTCTTTCTGCACCAGCTTTTATCATCTTTTCAGCATCTTCGAAACTTCTAACTCCACCAGAAGCTTTAACTTTTAATTTATTTCCAACAACAAATTTCATTAAAGCTACATCTTCAACTGTAGCTCCACCTGTACCAAAACCTGTAGATGTTTTAACAAAATGAGCGCCAGCCTCTTTTGATATAACACATGCTGCAATTTTTTCTTCAGTTGTTAGATAACATGTTTCTATAATAACCTTTACGGTTTTTCCCTGAGCAGCTTCAACAACTGCTTTTATTTCATCATAAACATATTTGTATTCTTTACTTTTTAACATTCCAACGTTTATAACCATATCAAATTCATCTGCACCATCATTTAAAGCTATATCTGTTTCATAAGCTTTTACATCAATGGCATTTGCGCCCAAAGGAAATCCTATAACTGTAGCAACTTTTACATCAGAACCTTTTAATTCCTCTTTTGCAAGTGGAACATAAACTGGATTTACACAAACAGAAAAGAATTCATATTCTTTAGCTTCTTTACATATTCTTTTGATATCTTCTGGTGTTGTCGTTGCTTTTAAAATGGTATGGTCGATATATCGAGCAACATCTTGTGGTTTTAAAACTATATCTTTTTCTATAATTTTAAAATCTTTGTTGTATCTTTCTATTTCCGCTTGAATTAAATCTCTTAATTCCATATAAAATCACCTCTTTTTATTTTGATAATGTTATTTGAGATATATTTTTATAACGAACATATTATATCATATTTATATTAAGTGTCAAAAAATTTAATGATATAACTTTTTTAATATGATATTATGATGTCTAAAAAGTCAAATTCACTCAGACAGCTCGATTGCTTATCCTTAAAATTATTCATTCTCAGCCGTCGCTCAAACAATACATCGTGTATTGTTTCGCTCAAAATTACATCCATGTAATTTTGACGGCTTTCATTCATAATTTTAAGGGCAATCTTCGAGTCTTCGCTTCATTTGAGACTTTTTAGACGGCCTAATACTAAACTAATTACGATGTCCAAAAAGTAAAGCCGCTCAAACGCAAATTTAGTATTAAAAATACTGGTAAAAAGAGAAGAATTGGAAAAAGTATAGAACCTTACATAGATATCCCGGTTTTTTTTGTAAGATATGTTTCACTTAAAATTAATATTTATTTATTAAAATAGCGAGGGTTTTTAGATTTTAAAATTTTTTATAGGAGGAGAAGATATGGAAATAAAAAACGTTAGTGTTTCTGAGAAATTAGCGAATCCCGCACCTCTTGGATTGATGGGGTTTGGAATGACAACTGTTTTGCTGAATCTGCATAATGCCGGTATTTTTGAATTAAATGTTATGATTATGGCTATGGGAATATTTTATGGTGGAATTGCACAGGTTATTGCGGGAATTTTTGAAATGAAGAAAAATAACACCTTTGGAGCAACGGCGTTTACATCTTATGGTTTATTCTGGATGTCTTTGGTTGGTATATGGACATTACCGAAAATGGGACTGGGTAATGCAGCTTCTTCAACAGCTGTAGCTTTTTATCTTTTGATGTGGGGTATATTTACTTTATTTATGTTTTTTGGAACATTAAACGGAAACAAGTCTCTTCAAGTTGTTTTTGGTAGTTTAACGGTACTTTTTTTCTTGCTTGCAATTGGAGATTTTACAGGAAATGCTTTAATTAAAGTTATAGCTGGATGGGAAGGTATTTTTTGTGGAGCATCTGCGATTTATACTGCTATGGGTGAAGTGTTGAATGAAAAATTGGGTAAAACAGTTTTGCCATTATAAAAAACAGAAATTTTGATATTTGAGTTTTCGCTTGTTTGACTTTTTAGACATCATATAGTGTGGCAAGCGCTACTCAGTTTGTAGGCAAAGTTATTTTTAAGTATAAAAATTTTTGTCGACAGACTGATATGGCGTAAGCCACTTTTTTTATTATAATGAAACCTATTTTGCTTTAAATATGTTATAATTTATTTGAGGTGACTTTTATGAAAATAATTAAAGAAAGTCCTTATGTCTGGAGAATTAAAAAATTTGGTAATATGAATGTTGATGCTATAATTTTTACAGATTCAAAAACTATTTATAATCATGATTTTCGTGAAGCTATACAGCAATTGCTCAATGTTGCAACTTTACCCGGAATTATAGATGCAGCATATGCAATGCCTGATATTCATTGGGGATATGGGTTTCCCATTGGTGGTGTTGCTGCTTTTGATAAAGATAGCGGTATTATTTCTCCTGGAGGAGTTGGGTTTGATATTAATTGTGGTGTGAGAGTAATGACTACACCTTTAACTTATAATGATGTTAAGGACTCTCTCGATTTATTAATCAAATATATTTATAATGAAATACCTGTTGGAATAGGATCGAGAACTTTATTTAAATTTTCTGTAAAAGAAATGAAGAATATTATAGAAAATGGGGCTTATTGGGCTATTAATAATGATTATGGAATACCAGAAGATTTGAATAATATTGAAGATAGCGGTAAAATTATATACACGGATTTTAATACAATAAGTTCAACTGCTATAAAAAGAGGTTCCAACGAGTTAGGAACTCTTGGCTCAGGAAACCATTTTATTGAGATTCAGAAGGTTGAAAAAATTTTTGATTCGAATTTTGCTAAAAAGTGGGGATTGTTTGAAAATCAAATTGTATATTCCGTGCATTCCGGTTCAAGAGGTTTGGGTCATCAAATAGCTACTGATTATATAAAAATTTTCAGAGATAATTTAAAAGATTGGAATAAAGAGATTCCCGATAAACAATTGATTAATGCTCCTTTTAGCAGCCAATATGGTCAGGATTATTTTTATGCAATGAATGGTGCAGCTAATTTTGCTTTTGCAAATAGACAGGTCATCGGACATAAAATTAGAAAAATTTTCAAACATTTGTTTGGAGTTGACGTGAGTTTATTATATGATATTACTCACAATATCGCAAAATTAGAAAAACATAATATTCATGGTAAAGAATATAATTTAATTGTTCATAGAAAAGGTGCCACTCGAGCTTTTAATAATCAACCTGTAATTATCCCTGGAAATATGGGATCAGCTTCTTTTATCCTATCTGGAACTGAAATGGATATAGCGTTTGGTTCATCTGCTCATGGTGCTGGTCGAATCCTTGGCAGAAGACAGGCAAAGAAAATGTTAAATTCATCAACTGTTTTTAATGAATTAAAAAAGAAAAATATACATTTAATATCCAGGTCAAAAAGCACTATTGTCGAAGAAGCCCCCGAAACTTATAAGAACATTGAAGAGGTTATAACTATTATAGAAAATACAAAAATATCAAGAAAAGTTGTGAAATTAATTCCTGTTGCTGTTGTAAAGGGTTAATAAAATCTAAAAGGTATATTCAAGTTAAATATTTAAAACTGTAAAGTTTTATTTCTATAATTTAATTATAGAAATAAAACACGGGGGTAATATATATGTATGCTAAATATGAATGTATTGTATGTATTATAGATCAAATGAAAAGTATAATTAATAAAGATTTTAAGAATTATACCGAAAGAGAAAAATTTGAAATTATGAAAAATATATCGCTTGATATGTTAAAATATTCGGATTATGGAAAAAAACCTATTGAAATGGCAAGAATAATATACGATAAATTAAGCGAATATACAGGTACTACAGACTATTTTAAAGAAGAAAAAAAACAATCAAATGAAACATTTCTGGATGTTTTTGATGAAATGTATCTTTTTTTGAAAGATTCAGATAATCCACTTAAAAACGCAGCAAAATTATCAGCCCTTGGTAATGTTATAGATTATGGTGTTAAAAATTCTTTTGGTGAGTTGGAATGGGAATTGGAAAATATTTTGAAAATAAAAAAATTTGCTTTAGATGATTTTGAGAGTTTTTATGAATCATTAGAAAATTCAAAAATCTTACTTTATATACATGATAATGCCGGAGAAATTGTTTTGGACAAATTATTCATTAAGCTAATTAAAGAAGAATTTCCTGATTTACACGTAGTTTCTGTTGTTAGAGGAGCACCCATAATAAATGATGTTACACTTGAAGATGCGAAAGAAATTGGCTTAGATGAGGTTTCTTCAGAAATAATTTCTTCTGGAAGTAAGATACCAGGAACGCTTTTAAGCGATGTAAATCAGGAATTTATGATTGCTTATAAGCAAGCAGATATAATAATTTCTAAAGGTCAGGGGAATTTTGAAGGATTAAGCGAAGAAAATGAAAATATTTACTTCGTTTTGATGGCTAAATGTCCGGTTGTTTCAAGAGATTTAGGGGTTAACATCGGAGATTTAATCTTTTCAAGGAAAAGATTGTTTGTAAAATAGTATATATTTATTTAAAGGGGGTAAGATGATGAAGAAGTTTTTGGTAGTTTTATTAACTCTTTTGACAGTAGCTGCTTTTGCTGCTCCAACACATATTGTTATTTTTCACATGAATGACACACATGGTCATGTATGGCCTTATAGTGAGTATCACAATCCTGATATTGGGGGATTTGCAAGAATTGCAACGTTGGTCAACAGAGAAAGAGAAGTAAATCCAAATGTATTGCTTTTACACGCTGGAGATGCTAATACCGGTGTTCCTGAATCAGATCAACTTGACGCTGTTCCAGATTTTGTAGCTTTCCATTATATGGGTGTTGATGCTATGGCTTTGGGTAATCATGAATTCGATAATCCACTTGAAACAACGTTTATGCAACAGAGATATGCTGGTTTCCCATTTTTATCAGCTAATTTTGTTACAAAAGATGGAAGACAGTTATTCAAACCATACATTATAAAAAATGTTGGTGGAGTTAAGGTTGCTATCCTTGGTGTTACAACTGAACAAACACAGATTTTAGAACCTATTCATTTAAATGGTGGTAAATTCTTAAATGTTGAAGAGACAGTTAAAAAATACCTACCTGAACTGAAGAAAAAAGCAGATATTATCGTTGTTCTCGGTCATTTAGGTTATGATGGTGAATACCAACCATTAGGTGTTGAATATACTACTTCTGATCAATTAGCTAAAGACGTGAAAGGCATAGATGTTATCGTTGATGGTCATTCTCATACATTGATGGATAAGGCTGCATACATAAATAAAACTATAGTTGTCCAGGCTGGAGAATGGGGCAAATATTTAGGAAGATTGGATTTATGGGTTGAAAATGGTAAAATCGTAGATTATGAATGGGCTCCAATTCCTATAAACATGAAAAAATATCTTGGAAAAGATGAAAACGGAAAATCCAAATATGAATATGTAACAGAACCTATTCCAGAAGATCCATTTATAAAAATGATTGCTGATTATTATTATTCTTTAGGTGCAGAAGAATTGAATAAAGTTATTGGAGAAACAAAAATATTATTAGATGGTGAAAGAGCACATGTAAGAAGTGGAGATACAAATCTTGGTCACTTGATTACAGACGCATTAATCTGGAAAACAGGTGCTGATGTTGCTTTGCAAAATGGTGGTGGAATTAGGGCTTCAATTCAACCAGGAAAAATTACATATAGAGATATATTAACAGTTTTACCTTTTGGGAATACAACATATGTTTTTGAAATGACTGGTGCTGATTTAATGAAAGTATTAGAATACGCCGCAACTATTCCTGCTGGTAAAGGTGCATGGTTACACGTTGCAGGTGTAACTTATAAGATTAAAGATAAAAAACCTGTTGATGTAATGGTAAATGGCAAACCTATTGATTTAAATGCAAAATATAGAGTTGCTGCAAATAACTATATTGCTGGTGGTGGAGACGGTTATAAAATGTTAAAAGGTCTAAAAGGATACGATACAGGATTTGTATTAGCCGATGTTGTTAAAGAATATATTCAGAGTTTAGGAACTATAGAAAATTACGATAATACAAAGAGAGTTGTTGTTGAGAAATAATAAAAATAACCCCTTCTGTAAAACAGAAGGGGTTATTTTTTTGCGGTTTATTATAAATATTTTGTTAAAAATCTTTTGTTGTCAGACTGTAATAATTAAAGTGTTTGTTTGTAATAATAAAGGTATATACTATAAGAGAAATCACACGTAGTTACAAAGGGTAACACGGAGAAACATGGAGGAAAACATGAGAGGAAAAGTTAAATGGTTTGACGCAAAAAAAGGTTATGGTTTTATTTCTGGTGAAGATGGAAATGACGTATTTGTTCATTTTACAGCTTTAGCTATGGACGGATTTAAGACTTTAGAAGAAGGTCAGGATGTAGAATATGATATTCAAGAAAACGATAAAGGGTTACAGGCAGTTAATGTAACTACTCTCTAATAAAACCAATCAAGCCCCGAAATGGGGCTTTTAATTTATAGTTGACATTTATAAAAAAAAGGTATATAATTAATATGTCCCTTAAGGGAAAAGAATCACATCCGTAGTTGCAATGGGTAACTCGGTAGAAACATGGAGGAAAGTATGAAAGGTAAAGTTAAATGGTTTGATGCAAAAAAAGGTTATGGTTTCATTTCTGGTGAAGACGGACAAGACGTATTCGTTCATTTCACAGCAATTGCTATGGACGGATTTAAGACTTTAGAAGAAGGTCAAGAAGTAGAATACGAAATTGAAGAAAACGAAAAAGGATTACAGGCTAAAAACGTTAAAGCTATCTAATAAACCAATAAGCCCCGAAATGGGGCTTTTTTATTTTTCAATTTTCTTTTCAACATATTTGCTTGTAATTGCTTTTAATAAACTTCCATAACTCATTTTAAATTTTATTGTATCTCCAAGTTTATATTGATTATCCGATTCAGTTAAATCTACAATGGTATGATCGCTGCTTGAATGAAGCACCTCAATTTTTTCATCAAGAGGTATTAATCCATCTGGCGATATGTCTTGTTCTCCTATAGCCAGTATGGCTTTTAATCTTTTTCCTTTATCTTCAAAAACAGGTTTTCTTCCAAATGCATCAAACCCTATTTCTCCCACCGGTACCGATGGTTTCTCTTTTAGTTCAATTATTTGTGCTTCTAATATAACTGTATCCTGCCTGTTTCCGGGTACGTTTCTATTATTTGTCACATCAGTTCCACAAATTATAGATTCTCCCAATCTAAAATGATTAATTCCTTCTGGTAATTTTCCACTTTCTATTAATGGTAATGCTGCACTATTTCCACCAGAAATTATTTCCAGTTTTCTATTTAATATTTCTTCTATTTCATTTTTAACTTCCAATAATATATTCATATTTTGAATACTCGGTAATACTCCTCCAAAACATCCAAGGTTTGTACCAATTCCTTTTAAGCATATGTTACTAAATTTTTGAGCTGAAACTATTTCACTCACCGCATTTTCATACCATACTCCTTCTCTCAAATCCCCTACATCAACCATATATACTATATCCTGAATTTTGTTTTTCTCTTTTGCAATTTCATTTAGCCACTCTACCGTTTTTAATTCAGATACAAGTGTAATATCTACATTTTCAACAACTAATTCCAATTCAGATTTCATAGGAATTCTCAGCATTATAAATTCAGCATTAATCCCATTTTTTTTCATATGTATTATGTTTTGAATTCTTGAATCACCTATTGAGGTTATTCCTGCTTTCAGCATTGCTTGAGCTACTTCAATATTTCCAGAAACTACTTTTGTAACTCCTGTAATTTTAATTTTTCTACTATCACAAAGTTTCTTTAAATTTTTTGCATTATGCTCTATTCTGTCAGGATAGATATGAAGTACAGGATACAAGATCATTCCCCCTTTAAATCTTTTATATTTTCTGCCGAAAGACCAAAACATTCTTTTTCTGCATTTCCATATGGTTCTATATGTATTACTATATCTCTAATTTCATTATTTCTATCCTTTATGTTTTTTTCAAGTTTTGCACATATTTCATTGGCTTTTTTTACTGTCATATCTGGTGGAAGTTCCAAATGCATATCTACAAAAATTTTATGCCCAAACTTTCTCGCACGTACTTTATGTGGTTTTCTGGCACACTTTAATTTTTCTGCTTCAATTATAACATCATTATAGATTTTTTTTAATTCTTGTGAACTTTCCATAAATTCATTGGATGATTCCATAAATTGTTCAAAACCTGTTTTGAATATCATAAATGAAACGCCTATTGCAATTAACGGATCCAACCACCATACTTTTGTAAAATATAATATTCCTATTCCAATTAAAACAGATGACGAGGTCAATATATCATTTCTCATATTTAACGCATCAGCAATAATAGCATTACTATTTATTTTTTTTCCAATTGATAATCTATATTTGTATAATATATATTTTGTAATTACAGAGATAAATGCCACTATAACAACATAAATTATATTTTCTATAATGATTTCTTTGTTTATTAGTCTTTTTAGAGAATTTATAAAAACTTCAAACCCTGCATATATGATAACAAGCGAAACAACTTTTGTTGCAATAGTTTCTGCTCTTTCGTGACCATATGGATGTTCAATGTCTGGAGGACGATTTGAAATCTTACCGGCAATCAATGTCATAAATGAGGTTAAAATATCCGTTGCTGTATCAAATCCATCTGCCAGAATTGCCATACTATTTGTAAAAAATCCTATTAATATTTTTAATATTGCCAGCAGTGTATTTGTAATTATCGAAATTAACGATGATTTTGTAGATAATTTTTCTCTTTTTATATAATCCATATTTTCACTCCTATGTTAGCAGTATATTAATGGATTTTTCCAGCAATTCATCTTCAACTTTTATTCCTAAATCGATATCTGGTTTATTTGAACCATGAAAGTCACTTCCAGCAGTTATGTATAATCCTGTTTCAACTGCTATTTCCCTGAACATTTTTATTTCCGAAACTGTATGATTTAAATAATATACTTCTATTCCCCATAATCCATGCTTTTTTAATTCTAAAATAACTTTTTTTAATTCAGTATAAGATAATTTTAAAGATTTTGGATGAGCAATTACAGGAAAACCTCCAGCATCCTTTATCAATTTTACAGCTTCTTTAGGATCTATTTTTTCTTTTGGTATATGCCCTATTTTTCCATCTCCCAGGTATTTATCAAATGCTTCATCTCTATCTTTTACATATCCTTTTTTAAGTAATACTCTGGCAAAATGTGGTCTTCCAATAACGTCTCCTTTCGCTTCTTCTGCCACTTCTTCTAATGTGATATTAAAACCAAGACTGTTTAAACGTTCAATCATCAATTTATTTCTGTTTTTCCTGAATGTCTGAACCTTTTCCAATGTTTTGTTTAATGCGTTATTATCTAAATCTATTCTATATCCCAATATATCAAACATATTTTTAAATTTACAGCTAATTTCAAGTCCTGTTATATAATTAACTTTATGTTTTTCTGCATAAAATATAGCTTCCTTCTGGGCATTAATATTATCATGATCTGTTATAGAATACAGTTCTAATTTTTTTTCTTTAGCTTTTAAAATTAATTCTTCTGATGTATATGTCCCATCTGAAAAAGTGGAGTGCGAGTGTAAATCCAGTAACATAAATAACCTCCCTATAATAATTTAATGCGGGCAAACTGCCCGCATTAAGCGAGAATATCAAGTTTTTGTCCACTATACATTTCCCCAACAATTCTGACTAATTTTCTGGTTAACCCATCCTGTTTGTAGACTATTGCATTTAGAAGTTTTTCGAAATCTTTTGATGTTTGCTGTACTGATGATGATATCGCTGCTCTCGGTTGACTCGAAATTACCTGAGGTGTATATTGATATGAAACACCACTTACAGGATTAATCATATTATCACCTTCTTAAGGTTGTGTCATATTATATATCGACTATATACACAATTTTTTTAATATATAGAATATTTAAAAAGTCATATTATAATCCAAGTTCATCAGCAATTTGCTTCATCGATTCTATAGATATTTCAAAAAATCTATTTAATTCTATTCCTATTTCTTCTATTTTTCTTATGTTTTCTCTATTTGCACCAGCTGCAAATGATTTATCTTTGAATTTCTTTTTTAATGATTTTACTTTTAATCCTTCTATCTTTTTTTCAGGCCTTACCAATACTGCTGCTGTTACAAGACCTGATATCGGATCTGCTGAATATAATGAATAATCTAATTTTGAATTAAGTTCTGCGTGTTCGTTATGTGCCAGTATTGCATTTTTTTCTTCTTCACTTAATTCATTTTCTAAAAGTTCTACTGTTTTTTTAGCATGCTTTTCTGGATTGTCTTTTGTATATTCATAATCTAAATCATGTAATATACCTATTATTTCCCATCTCTCACTGTTTTCACCCAATTCAGTTGCGAGACCTTTCATTATAGCACCAACTGCTATACAATGCTTAATTAAATTATCATTTTTTACATGTTCTTTTAATAATTTTATAGCATCATCTCTTGTCATTCCTCATCCCCTCCATAATATAACTGACAGGTTCTCCATCCAAATAACATTTTTATGCCTTCATAAAATGGTAAATCTATTGCAAAATCATATCGTACTCCTTCTTTTGACTCTAATCTTTGAATTATATTTTTTAGTTTCTGGAAAACACCCGGTCCAAATAATTTTGCTACTTTTCCATTTTTTATCGGTTCCATTGTAAATGTTTTTAATCCTTTTACATGAGAATCATTTGGGAAAAATACTATTCTAACCTCACCAAACATTTCTGAAATTTCTTCAAAACTTTTATTTGCCATTTCTTCATTATTATAATTATAAAAACCTAAGAAACTAATTATGGATTGTTCTGGTAATTTCATTTCTGTCTCGAATCTTCCGGATGTTTCATATTCAAAAGCTTCCAACACTTTCCAGTATTTACAATAATCTGGAGGTACATTTATTGCTTTCATTTTTGAATACCTTAACAAACAATTGGCACATGGAATATTATTTTCAAAATTTTTTCTCATTTGATAAAGTTTATCGCCTTCCTGGGATAAATAGTGAAGATATCCTTGGTATATAGAAGCAACGTATTTTACTTTACCTTGCAAAAATACTTTACTTAAGTATTCTTTTGCTTTTACATAATCTTTATTGTATAAATGGATTACGAAATAAAGCAACGGATCGTTTGAACTTCTTGCTGCTTCTTCAATCGCCTTATATGCTTTAACATAATGACCATTATACACAGCATTCATTGCAAGCAATAAATTTGTGTATTTATTGTTTGGAAATCTCTTTACTGCCATTTCCGCAAAATCATATGCATCCTTTTCTTTAAGAAAGAATTTAGCCATGCCAAGATTAAAATAATCCTCAGGAAATGATGGATTATCAATTAGTTCTTTAACCTCATCAAATTCTTCCCTTAATAAATGCACCACTGCAACCTGATTTACATAAGAGCTTTTTGGTTTATTTGCAAGTAATTTTTCTATATGTCGTGCCAGTTCTAAATTGTTGTTTTTGAAATCGTAAAGATTTAGATCAACTATTGTTTGAACATCATCAATAGGTACAGATATGTATTTTATTTCTATTTTTGCCCTTTCTACAGTTTTCTGTTTTTTCTTCTCAATATTAATTCCTTTTTTCTTTAAATCCTTTTCAAATTTCTTTTTTAATTGCATTAAAGCCTTTAAGTTATCAGGGATATTATCCATTTCTAATCACCTTTCTTCCCATTTTAAAACTGTAATATTCTGATTTTCCAATTATGACATGATCTGATAATTTTATTCCAAGCAACTCTCCGCTTTTTTCAAGTTTATTCGTTATTTCATAATCCATAATGCTTGGCTCACTATCTCCAGACGGATGATTATGAACAATCAAAATAGAAACCGCGTTGTTTTTTATTGCAGTTTTGAAAACATCCCTTGGATGTAAAATAGAGCTATTTGCCGTGCCAATACTAATTGTGTCTATTGAGATAGGGTTTAGCTTGCTGTTTAATGATATGCATTTTACTACTTCTTTATCGTAAAAAATCATTTCATCATATAATAATTCATATACTTTATCCGGAGAATCTAATTTTAAATTTTCTTTTTCTAATGCTTTTTTATGAAATCTTATTCCAAGTTCAAAAACTGCTTTTAATGTTATTGCCGTAACCTCACCAACACCATTTATATTGCATAAATCTTCTATATTCATAAAAAACAGGTCTTTTAGAGAATACTCATTTGAAATCTCTTTTGAAATTTCAAATACATTTTTCTCTTTTGTTCCCTTTCTTATTATTATAGCTAATAATTCATCAATAGTCAAATTTTTTGGACCATACTTTAATAACTTTTCTCTTGGTAATTCAGTATTCATTAAAAACTCCTTTTTTATATAAATGTTTTTCATACGATGTCAAAAAAGTCAAATTCACTCAGGCAGCTCGATTGCTTATCCTTAAAATTATTCATTCTCAGCCGTCGTTCAGATTTTTCATCCATGAAAAAGCTTCACTCAAAAAAACATCCTGTTTTTTTGACGGCTTACATTCATAATTTTAAGGGCAATCTTCGAGCCTTCGTTTCATTTGAGACTTTTTAGACCGCCTAATATAAATGTTTTTCATATAAATACCAAAATATTTTATTTAATGGTAACCCCATAACATTATAATAATCTCCATTTATTTTTTCTACAAAGACTCCACCAAAATCCTGAATTCCATAACTTCCTGCTTTATCCAATGGTAAATAATTATCTATATAATATTTTATCATTTCTTCAGGTATTTTATGAAAAAAAACCTCTGTTATATCATATGTTGTATATATTTCCGATAATGTTCGAAAGGTTATTCCTGTTATTACTTCATGTTTTTGTCCTGAAAGCATTTTTAAAATATCATATGCATCCTTTTTATTTTCAGGTTTTCCCAATATTTTATCTTCAAAAGCCACAATTGTATCTGCGGTTATCAATATTTCATTTTCATATATTTTTATATCTTTCGATTTTTTAAGGCTTAATTCTTTAACATATTCAATTGGATTATCTCTGTCACTGTATTCTTCTATATTCGATATTCTTATTTCAAATGATAATCCCAATTTTGACAATATTTCTTTTCTTCTTGGTGATGATGAACCCAATACTATTTTCATTTGTTTACACTCCTGAATGCAGATTTTACAACAAAAGCATTTGCCATTGCTGAAAATGTTCCAAATAATATCATTTGAGGAAGATACCAGAATATTCCTATTGATTTTACAATGAATAACCAGCCTATTGTAACCTGGGTTAAATTATTGAATATCGCTCCTGATTCACTGATTCCTATTATACCAAATATTTTCGTTTTTATTGCAATATACATAATTAATGTTGCAACCAAACTTCCGGATATTCCCATAAAAAATGTTGGACTTAAGAATTTACCTGAGAGTAATGCTCCCAAAATATTTTTAAAAATAGCTATATAAAGACCATTTATCAATATTCCATCATAATTCAAAGAATATAATATTGCAAAATTCGAAAATCCCCATCGTGCTCCTGGTAAAGGTATCGGAAAAGGAACAAGAGTTTCTATATAATAAACGGCTGAAGATAATGCGGTTAATATTGCTAATCTCGGAAGGTTGTTTTTTACCATGAAATTATATCAACTCCTGTATTTTTTTCTTTTCCAATTGGTTTTACAACAACTTTGTTAGGAAGACATATAATTTCCTGTGATGCATTATCCACCCAACCAGTATATTCACATAGTTTTAATGGACAATCAGATTCTATAACCCTTACTTTCTCACCGTTATAAACTACTTTCAATTTATAATCTCCTTTGTCATCATAAACAGCATATGTTCCTGGTTTTGTTATTTTAAATAATTCTTTTCCTTCTAAATAAACTTCTGCACCTTTCAAATCATTTTTTAACATATTTTGCAAGATCATAATTCCAGAAACTATTATTAATATAATTAAAACAAATATTATATCTTTTTTCATTTTTTTCTCTCCAATTTTATTTTTCTTCTTTTAGATAATATTCAAATCCTGTTGTTTTAATGATTTTATCATCAGATGTAATGCCGTAAATTTGTATTCCATACCTGGTCATTGAATTTAGTCCTATTAGTTTGTCACCAAGTATAAATATAGCTGTTGCCATTGCATCGGCTTTCATTGCATTATCAGAGATTATAGTAACACTTTTATAATAGTTAACAGGATACCCAGTCTTCGGGTCTATTAAATGATGATACCTTACTCCATCTTTTATAAAAAATCTTTCATAATTTCCAGAAGTTACTATTGCTCCTTCTTTTAAATATACCTTCTCTTTTATATCATAAGGTCCTTTATCTGGATCCCTTATTCCTATAGACCACGCAAATCTTCCAAATTTAGGACCTATTATCCCTATATCTCCACCGGCATCTATAAACCCTGTTGCATTTTTATCAAGATCTTTGATTTTTCTAATTGCCATATCAACTGCATATCCTTTAGCAATACCACCTAAATCGATTTGAGTTTTTCCATTTAATAAAGTTATTTTGTTTCCCTCTATTTTAATAAATTTATAGCTCACTCCATCAAGAACATTATTTATTTCATCCTGTGTAGGAACCCTTTTTTCTTTATTTATATCATCAAATCCCCATAATTTTATTATTGCACCAACTGTTGGATCAAAGGCACTTCCTGTTAAATCCGCATAATTTATCGCAGCTTTAATTAAAAACAATGTCTCTTTATCTGCAACAATACTTCTTTCTTTATTTAATTTGAAAATTACACTACTTTCAATATTTTTGCTGAATTTCCTTTCTATTCGCTTCATCTCGTCAAATGCTATATCTGCTAATCTTTCGGAATCTATTTTACTGCTTGCAACTACAACATTAACCCATGTCCCTAATGCAAAATCCTTTTTTTCGTAGTATTCTGGCAAAGGTTTATGAAATATAAAAAATATGGTTAATACTATAGCTATAATCAATATTGAAAAGTATAACATGCTTTTGTTTTTTAAAAAAATATCGGTATTTCTTTTAAGCAATGTTTGCACCTTCCTTTGTCATCTATATTCTGTATTTTTATATTATATCCTTCTCTTTTTATTATTAAACTTCCACATTTGGGACAATATGTGGATTCGTAGCTTTTATCCCAAACATTACCTAAATAAACATAATTTAGGTATTTTTTTGCTATCTGATATAATTCCTTTAAAAAAATAATATCAGTAGGAGGTTTATTATATTTGTATACAGAATAATATCTGCTTAAATGTAGTGGTATATCTTTTGATGTTTCACCTAACCATTTAAATAAATCTTCCAATTCTATTTTATTATCATTACCTTCAGTTACAACTAATGTTGTCACTTCTGTATGTATTTTGTTTTTTATTAGTATTTTTATATTTTCCATTACCGGTTCTTTTTCTCCACCAATTACTTTTTTATAAAACTCATCATTAAAACCTTTCAAATCTATATTTACTGCATCTATATAATGCAATAATTTTAATAAAGGTTCTCTGTTTATATATCCATTTGTTATGAGAATTGTTTTGATATTATTTTCTTTTAATTTTTTAGCTGTATCATATACATACTCATACCATACAATGGGCTCTGAATATGTAAATGCAACCATATCCATATTTTTTTTCACAACTATATCTACCAATTCTTCGGGTGATATTTTATATATACTATATGGATGTATTTGTGAAATTTCAAAATTTTGACAGAATGCACATTTAAAGTTACAACCCCATGTACCTATGGAAAATATTTTTTTTCCTGGATAATAATG
The DNA here is from genome assembly GCF_001021175.1 of Marinitoga sp. 1155. Classification (NCBI taxonomy): domain Bacteria; kingdom Thermotogati; phylum Thermotogota; class Thermotogae; order Petrotogales; family Petrotogaceae; genus Marinitoga; species Marinitoga sp. 1155. The sequence continues at coordinate 59,843 of NZ_AZAX01000053.1, forward strand.
AAATAATGGTTTTTTTTCTATTGGATCAATATTTAATGCTGTTATCTCTCCATAATTTAATGTATATAAGACTCCACCAATATTTTTTCTCACTCCACAAATGCCTGTAGAATTTTCTTTTATTATACAATTATGAGGACATAACGAACATTTTACCATATTATTTTTATATTTTTCATAAAACTGAGCTTTTTTAATAGGATTTTTTTTCATGCTTTCACCTGAACATTACACACCTGCGGTGGGCTCGCTTTCGCTCTGCGGTGGGCTTGCTGCCGCTCTGCGCTGCCTGCTAAAAGTATCTTTCTACTGTAAATTTATATATATCATATGGTTTTGAGTATATTCCAGCTTTTAATTTTGCTATTCTTAATTGTTCTTCAACAGTATCAACACCATCTATAGCCGGAAGTAATACTCCTTTCTTCCAACCACTAACAACAATTATTCCGTAAATTTCTGGATCTAATTCATCTATTGATTCTACATATTCTGGCTCACTTAATACATCAACATTTATCATGAGACTATTTAATTCCTCCACTGTTACAGGTGAAAATCTATAATCCCGTGTAGCTGCAGCTATTCCATTTTCTCTTATTTCTATCGCCAGGTTTTCATATACCGGTTCTATTGTTCCTATACAACCACGTAATTCTCCATTTAATTTATGCAATGTAACAAAACACGCAGCTTTTCTTGTAAGCAATTCTTCTGGTAAATCTTCTTTTAATTCTATTTTTTGTCCATGTTTAACAAAATTTTCTATACACTCTATCGCCCATTTCACATAAGGATGATTACCCTCCATCTTATCACCCGCTTTTTAAATTATGATATAATACTTTTTTTATTTTAAATACACGCTCATTTTTGCCATGTTTTTCCAGAGTATTTAAAAATTTTGAATTTCTTTCAGCAATTGCTACTGCTATTAAATTTTTTTCTTTATCTATCAGCGAAATAAATTCTCCTTTTTTAAATTCTTCATATTTTTCAACATGTTCTAAAAATATATGATTACCGTTTAATGCCCTTTGAATTCCCTTTTCATTTAATAGTACAGATGGAAATGAAAGCATTTCAAAAAGAGGATTTATATCTGAAATATCATCAAGTTTTATGCTATCTTCTACTTTGAATTTACCTATTTTTAATCTTCTCAGCTCCATAGTTACAGCGCCTATTCCAGATTTATATCCTATATCCATTATTAATGATCTTATATATGTTCCAGATGATACCTCACATTCAAATTCAAATGTCCCATTTTCAGAAATTTTGATGTTTTCTATACTGTAAATTTCTACTTCTTTTGGCGGCATTTTGATTATTTTCCCTTCACGTGCAAGTTCATATAATTTTTTTCCATTGTATTTCCTTGCTGAATACATAGGTGGAACCTGCATATATTTTCCTTTAAAGGATAATATAATTTCTCTTAATCTTTCTATATGTATTTTCTCAAGATTATATTTTTCTTTTATTTCACCCGTTATATCATATGTATCAGTGATTATTCCTAATTTTGCTTTTACATAATATTTTTTGTTTTGATGCTGAAGGTATTCCAATAATTTTGTTCCTTTATTAATTCCCAAAATCAGCAATCCCGTGGCGAAAGGATCAAGTGTTCCAGAATGTCCTACTTTTTTTGTAAAGAAACGTTTTCTTATTATATCTACAACATCATGCGAGGTAATACCTGCAGGTTTATCTACCAACAAAAAACCATCATTCATTATTTTCACCTTTATCCGTTTTTTTAGATATTTCATTTAAAAGCTTATGTATTTTTATACTTTCCTCCAATCCTTTGTCTTTATGAAATCTTATTTCTGGAACTTTATACATTCTTATATTTTTAGCTATTAGATTTCTGAAAAAACCCTTTGCTTTTGTTAATACATTTATTATTTCATCAATTTCTCCATTTAATACTGAAACATATATGTCTGCAAATGATTTATCACGTGACAATTCTACCCTTGTTATTGATATTATTTTACCCTGTAACTTTGGATCTCTCAAATTATTTATATTCATGTTTATTAATTTTAATATTTCTGATTCAATCATTTCTTTTCTAAATTCTTTAGCCATCTTTCTCCTCCTCCGAATCTTCTTCTGAATCTTCTATAAATGCATCAAGATTTATAAAATCATTTGATTCGCTTAATTTTTTTTCTAAATTATTTAAATAATTCAAAAATTTCTTTGATGTCATATCAAATTTGTTCCATACAACATCTGATGGGACAGGGATATCATAACATCCAGAATATCCATAATATATGGAATTTACAGCCATATTTGCAAGATGTACTATATATACATTCATTGAAAATGTGTCTATCTGGAGTTTTTCAGGTATATCATGAAATTCTGCTGTATATATTACATTTTCAGCCAAATTCCAATTTTCAAATAATATTTTGCCAAGCGTTTGATGTGTCATTACATTTAACATATCTTCTGCTTTTGAAAATGAAACTTTCTTATACTCTGCAACATTTAATATCATCTCCACCGTCTCAGGTGTTATTATGCCCATTACCATTTTACCAAGGTCATGTAACATCCCGCTTAAAAAAATCTCTTCTTTGTCTGGATAATTTATTATCTGTGCAAGTTGTTCAGATGCTATGGCAACAGCTATACTATGTTGCCAGAATTTTTTTGAGTCAAGAAAATCAAACTCTCTTCTGAAAAAAGAATCTGCAACAAATATCCCTAAAGCTAAATTTCTAACTGTTTTAAAACCCAATATATTTATTGCCTGTGATACTTTTGTTATTTTTCTTGGTAATGCATAATATGCTGAATTGCTTAATTTCAATATTTTTGCTACCAATGGTGGCGATTGTAAAACCGCACCCTCAAGTTCTTTGGTATTTGACGAGGGATTTGAAGCTATATCCATTATTCGTTTTAATATAAAATCTGGCGTTGGTAATTCAGAGATTTTTTTTATTACTTCTTTCATTGTTGGTGCCATAATTATCACTATCCTTTTTTAAACTCTATATAAAACCTTGTTCCTTTACCTTCAACACTTTTCAACCATATTTTTCCGCCCTGAATTTCAACTAATTCTTTAACAACAGATAAGCCTATTCCTGTTCCAGAAATTTCATAGGTTAATGATGAATCAACTCTATAGAATTTTTCAAATATTTTATCATGATGCTCTTTAGCTATACCTATACCATTATCTTCTACCAATATCAATACTTTATCTTTTTCATCTTTTACCGTTATTTTTATAAATCTCATATCTTTTCTCTTATCAGAATACTTTATCGCATTATCTATTAAATTAGACAGAATTTGTTTTAATCTTGTTCTATCTAAGTTTACAATTATCTTTTCTTTTGGTAAAACTCTATACATTTTTACTCCATTTATTTCAGCTTTATTTTTATTCGACAAATATATCTCTTCAATTAAATCATTTATGGAAAATTCTTCTTTTTTTATATTTATTGTCTTCATTTCTAACCTTGAAAAATCAAGTATTTCATCAAGTAAATTTTGAAGATGGTCTGCTTCATTTAATATTGTTTCCATAAAATCTTTAAGCGTTTCCATATCAAGTATTTCCAGACTATCAACAATTGATTCAGAATAAGCTTTTATTGCAGCAAGAGGTGTTCTCAATTCATGAGATACAGTTGATAAAAATTCTGTTTTCATCTGATCTAATCTTTTTAATCGTTCTAATTCCTTGGTGCCAGTAATATCAGAAATAATGACCAGATAATTTTCATTATTAGTTTTTAAAAAATCAAGTGATAAAAAATGCTCTTTAAATTCAAATTCTTTTGTAATCTTTTCTCCCGCAATTTCCAAATTTATCAATTCATTTTTTATAAATTTTATTAATTCTTCACCATATTCTTTTTCAAAATTCTCAAAATTTGAATTGGTAAAAATCTTTTTATATTCGTGATTGAATACTGCCAATCCACTAATCATAGAATTTAAGATTTGATTTAAAAAATCTCTATTCTTTTCCACCTCTTCATTGGTTTTTAGAATTTCTTCATATAATTCAAGATTTTCAATAATTGTCGCTGTTAAAAAACTCATAATATTTAAAAAGAGCATTATTTCATTTGATATTTCCTCAACATCTGTTTTACATATATATAATAACAACAACCTTTGAGATTTTGAAAAAGGTAATATCAATGCATTTTCTCCATTTTCTAATGTGAAAATAGAAATTTTTAAAGATTTAGCTGCCCAAACAGCTAAATCTTTAATTTCATCTGATATTTCTTTTTCATTAATCTCAATATAATCACTCTTATGTGGTTTTAAAAAAAATTCTTCATTTATGGGTACAACTCTATTTACTATAGAATGTATAGATTTTTCAAGCTGAGATAAGTTGTTTAAAGAACTCAATTCCATTACAAGGTCGGAAATTTTGGAATATGTTTCAATCACCATATTTTTTGGGATTATATCTTTTGATGCCATTTTTCACAACCTTTCAACACTTCGGGTAATAATAAGGTTAGCCTTAGTATTTAAAAAATTATTTATTATAATATCGCCTTTTTTAACAGGAGCTTCAACTTCTAATTTTTCTATTATTTTCATAGCTTCATTAAATAATCTCAATGGTATGGCTTCAGATGTTTTTACAGAGGCCAGCAAATATTTCCCATTTTTTACTTTTACACTTGTTACTAAAATTCTATGTGGATCACTTATTTCCTGAATAGCATACTCTCTACCTCGTGGGCATTTATTTCCAGAAACTTCCAATACTTTTAGCTCTTTTGTGTATTCGATTTTAACTTTACAACTTAATGGACATCTTACACATGTAAGTTCTTTAACCAAGTTTTGAGATGAGCTCATCTGCCATCACCTCTATTTCATTTATATTTTCATCAAATGGTTTTATCTTTATTACAACCATTTCGGGAGGTCTTGCTTCATTTTCTATTACTTCTATTCCAAGCGGCTCTACCTTTATACTGGCTCTATCAAAAACCTTTGATACTCTTATATATAAAGTAGATTCCTGGGTTGGATCAATATATAACGGATGAATAATTCCTATATTTTCACCTTTTCTTACTTTAACTTTTTTCCCCTTTTTATATTCTCCCTTTGCATATAATGCTGCATATTTCCCAGCTTTTTCTCCTTCTTTTGCAACATAATCAACCAGGTCAAATATTACAGTACAATTACCAGCTGCAAATATCCATTCTTCACTTGTTTGATTTGTATTTGAAACAAGAAATCCTGGATCAGCTTCAACAAAATCTACAGGTTTTGTTTGCGGAATAAGTCCTACAGATGTTATTAATGTATCAACTTCAAACTCTTTTTCTGTACCTGGTATTGGATCCCATTTATAATCAACTTGTGCAGCTATTACTCTTTCCAGTCTTCTATCTCCTTCAATAGCTGTTACAGTATGAGATAAATATAATGGTATGTTGAAATCAGTCAAACATTGTTGAATATTTCTCTCTAATCCACCTGGATATGGCATAATTTCTAGAACAGCTTCTACTTTTATACCTTCTAAGGTTAATCTTCTTGCCATTATCAATCCAATATCTCCAGAACCCAGAATTACAGCTTTACTACCTGGTTTTAAGTTTTCAAGATTTATAAATCGCTGTGCAAGTCCTGCTGTAAATACACCAGTTATTCTTTTTCCAGGAACAGGTAATGAATTAAAATGTCTTTCTCTTGCTCCAGTTGCCATAACCAAAGCTTTCATTTCAATTTCATGTATTCCCCTTCTATCCACAAAAATTATTTTTTTGTCTTTTTTTACTTCCAATACATAAGTACCATATAATATTTCTATATCTTCAAGCTTTTCTTTTGCAAGTTCTTTGAATTCAGGACCTGTTAAATCACGTTTAAAATATTGAAGACCAAAACCGTTGTGTATACACTGGTTTAAAACACCACCAGTGTCTTCATCTCTTTCCAATAATATAACGTTTACCCCTTCTTTTTTAGCTCTATATGCTGCTGCCATTCCAGCAGCACCACCACCAATTACAACTACATCTGTTTTATATTTCATATTCTCACCTTCGCATTCACAATCCATGTTCCATCTTCATTTTGAGTTATTTCTCTTGGATCCCTGTCAGTATATTCTGCCAGTATCTTTAAAATCTTTGCTGTACAAAAACCTCCTTGACATTCCCCAAATGACGCTCTTGTCATGAATTTTATATCATCCAGTGTCCTTGCGCCCTGATTTATCGCATCTATTATTTCTTTTTTTGTAACCTTATTACAATGACACACCATTTCTCCTGCATCAGGATTTTGTTGTATTATCTCATTCCATTTTTCCCTTTCAATATGAACCAAATGCGGTGTTCTTTCAATTTTTGATATATAATTTTCCCTTTTATACAAATTCAAGCCAATTTTTTCCTGTATTAAATATTCAACTACATATTCAGCTATTGCTGGCGCAGCAGTTAAACCCGGCGATCTTATTCCTGCAACATGTATAGCTCCACTTTTTCCAACATTAATATAAAAATCTTTTTTATCTGTTTCAGGCCTTAATCCTGCAAATGTTTTTACAAGATGTCTCCTAAAATTAAGATTAGGTACTAATTTCATTCCTTTTTCTCTTATTTCATTTAATCCATTTTTCGTTGTAGCGGTATCGTTTTTCGATACTACTCTATTTGCATTAGGACCTATCAGATATCCACCATCAACTGTTGGCAATACAAGACACCCTTTTGAAATTCCAGTTGGGACAGGAAATATTACAGAATTAACATATTGATAGTCTTTTGATAGTAAAAAATATTCACCTTTTACTGGAAATATTTCAGGAACTTCATCACCAAACATTTTAGCTATTTCATCAGCATATAATCCTGCTGCATTTATAACTAAATCTGCAAAATATTCTGATTTATCCTGAAATTTCAATAAAAACTTACCATTTTTCTTTTCAATTTCTACCAATCGCTTTTTTATTAAAGTTCTTCCACCATTAACCCTTACAGATTTAGCTGCTTGTATTGCTACTATCCATGGATCAAAAATACCTGCTATTTCGCAAAACAACGATCTTTTTGCTTTAGGATTTATGTTTTTTTCCATTTCTAGTAATTCCAATTTCTCAATAATTCGAATCTCTTTTACACCATTTTTTTCCGCCTTTTTAAGGAGGCTGTATATATATTTTGTTTCTTCATCTTCAATGGCAACAACATGAGAACCTACTCTTTTCAAATCAAACTTCAAATCTTTCTGTAATTGAGTATATAATTGATTTCCTTTGTAACATAATTGAGCTCTCAAGCTTCCTGGTGGATCATCATATCCCCCATGTAATATTGCAGAATTGGATTTTGTTACACCCATTCCAAAATTCGTTTTTGCCTCGAAAAGCCATACGTCTTCTACATATTTATTCAATTCTCTGGCTATAAGCGTGCCTACAATTCCCCCTCCTATTACAGCAATCAAATTAATCACTCCTTCATATCTATAATTTTTAATTCTTCGGATATTTTATAAATATAATCTACATAAAGTTTTATTTTTTCTATTTTTTCTGTAAAATATCTATAATTAATCAAGTGAAAATCTATATCATATATATATATTTCATTATTTATAGTCAAAAAAGCGATTTTCTTTTCATATACGCTGTAATCAATTACTCCAGAAAAATTCAATTCTCTATCAAAATATAATATATTATTTTTATAATTAAATTTTATTAGTTTATCTGCGGATAAGATAATAAGTGTTTTATTATCATTATATATTATTTTTCGCAATTTTTCTATTTGCTTTTGAAAATATATTTTATAATATTTATTCATTAATAATACCTTTTCCGGGGTTATAAGAACTATTTTTTCTTCGTTTAATGTGATGGATATAAAGTTTCCTTTTATTTTTTTTACCATGAAAGGATAGTATGGATTGGTTATATCATAAACTTTTAAATATTCACCATTTACTATATATAATAATACACTTTTATTTGCTTCTTTTACAAAAAAGTCTTTTATATTTTCTAAAGCTATTTCGGATGTTTTTTTTCCGCTTTTATGTATTATTTCAATGCCTTTTTGTATGCTCGCAATAATAAAGTTTTTAAATTCTTTTATATTTTTTATATTTATATCAGATGCATAAATTCTATTTTTTTCTATATATTCTCCATATATTTTTACATTGAATATTTCATTTTTTATTGTTGTTAGAAATTCTATATATTTTGTAGTGAAGATATATGGCCCAAATATATATTTATTTTTAAATTCATCTTTTAAAATAATATACCATTTATAATTCAGACCTGGTTTTAAAGTTACGGTATAATTGTTATTAAATAGAGTTTTTTCTATAATTTTTGTTTTTCCCTGATATAATATAAAATTCATAGTATAATTAACAGAATAATTTATTTTCCATTTAAAGGTTATACTTTCAAAATTCAGTTTATGATTGAAATTAGGATATACATCATATATTTTAGGTGGCTGTAATTGCAGATAAAACTTATATATATCCGATTCTATAATTCCATCAACAGCATAAGCCTTTATTTTCCAGTAATAATTTTGATTGGGTATTAAATCTTCCAATATATATTTTGTGTTTTCTCCACTGTATATCAAAGTTAAATTTTTGTAGTCTTTTCCAAAATATATTTTATAAAAACTTACTTTTCTGTTTATATTCCAGGATAATGTTATTCTTTTGTTATACTGGATAACTTCAAAATTAGACGGGATTGCTTCCCAGATTGTATTTGAAATTCCATGTATTATTAATATTAAAATTGTAAATACAAATACAATAAGATTTTTTTTCATTTTCCCCTCCGGCATAGTTTTTTTACAGACTACATACTTTTAATATAATTATAACATAAAAATTTATAAATCCAGATAGAGTGTATCAAAATGTTCAAATGAAATGAAAACTCGCATTTTATGATATAATTCTCCTGGAGGTGGAATATGAGAATTTTAGGAATAGATCCTGGATATGGACGGATCGGATTTGGAATTATCGATAAAGATGGAAATAATTTTAAATTAGTTGATTTTGGGGTAATTGAAACAAATAAAAAATCCGATTTAAATTCCAGATTGTTGGAAATATTTGATGGAATAAATGATTTAATATTAAAATACAATCCGGACGAATCAGCTGTTGAAAGTCTGTTTTTTTTCAAAAATGTAAAAACAGCCATTCAGGTCGGGGAGGCTCGTGGAGTTATTTTGCTAACTTTACAAAAAAATAATATACCTATTTTTGAGTATACTCCGTATCAAGTAAAACAGGCTATTACCGGATATGGTCGTGCAGAAAAAGGACAAATTCAAAGAATGTTAAAGGTTGTTTTTAATTTGAAGAAAAATCCCACTCCCGATGATGCAGCCGATGCACTTGCTATTGCTTTTTGCCATGGTAATTATAGAATCATAAAATAATAAAGGTTGTCAAAAAAGCAAAATTCACTCAGGCAGCTCGATTGCTAATCCTTAAAATTATTCATTCTCAGCCGTCGCTCAGATTTTTCATCCATGAAAAAGCTTCACTCAAAAAAACATCCTGTTTTTTTGACGGCTTTCATTTACGCTTAGATTTTTTAGGTATAAAAAATCTAAGGAAAAAGGAGAGCGATAGCTCAAAAGTTTTTTATAAAATCAAAATTATTTTAACCAATACCCGCGGTAGCGTGTAAGGGCAATCTTCGAGCCTTCATTTCATTTGAGACTTTTTAGACATGCTAAATAATACTATGATGACTAAATAATACCTTATATTCTTTGTTTATTAAACATTATGTGATATAATTTTTAAAACAAAATTTTTCAGGAGGATTTAAAGATGAGATCAAATATAGGAATAGATTTAGGAACTGCTAATACTCTGGTATATGTAAAAGGAAAAGGTATTGTTGTTAATGAGCCGTCTGTTATTGCCATTGAAAAAGATACAAAAGAAATTTTAACAGTTGGTAAAGAGGCTAAAAGAATGATAGGAAAAACTCCTGCAAATATTATAGCCGTGAGGCCATTAAAAGATGGTGTTATTGCTGATTATAATACAGCTTTAGCCATGTTGAAATATTTTATAAGTTCTTCTGTTGGCTCTTTTACTTTTCTTAAACCAACTGTTGTTGTAGGCGTCCCAACTGATGCTACAGAAGTGGAAAGAAATGCTTTACATAAAGCTACTTTAGATGCCGGGGCTGGAAAAGCATTTTTAATTGAAGAATCCATGGCAACAGCTATTGGAGTTGGATTGAATGTTGAAGAACCTTCAGGAAGTATGGTTGTGGATATTGGTGGCGGCACAACAGAAATTGCCGTAATTTCGCTAGGGAATATTGTTCTTTCAAAATCAATTAGAATTGCAGGCGATGAACTCGATGAAGCTATAATAAGTTATGTAAAAGATAAAACTGGTCTTTTAATTGGTGAAAGAACAGCTGAAAGAATTAAAAAAAGAATCGGAAATACCTGGCCAAATGAAGAATACGATAATGAAGAAATTGAAATTATAGGTCGGGATATTTTATCAGGTCTTCCAAGAAATATTATATTAAAAGGATATGAAATAAGAGAAGCAATTGATAATCCTGTTTTTAAGATTGTTGAACAGATTAAATTAACAGTTGAAGAAACTCCCCCAGAACTATTAACGGATATTGTAATGAAAGGGATTTATTTGTCCGGTGGAGGTGCTTTATTAAAAGGGTTGAAAGAATTAATTGAATATGAAACAAAAATCAAGGTTATTGTTGCAGAAGACCCTTTAACAGCTGTTGCTAGAGGTGCTGGTATGGTATTAGACAAAGTAAAAATACTGGAAAATTTATCGAAATTACAAAAATAATATGTTTAGAAAATTTATATCTTATACCATTATACTTTTATTCATTTCTATAATTTCTACGCTTTATCCTGATATTAATCACATTATATCCAGAGCAAATCATCCTCTGGATATTGTTTTTTTTGAGATTAGAAATAATTATTTATTATTAACAAAAAATGCAGATTATTTAAAAACTCTGGAAAATGCTATTTCAAAAAACAGTAAATCTATATATATAAAAAATATGGAGTTTGAAGTATCCATTGAATTAATTCCTGGAATTTTCATAAATGAAGATGGAAAATATTATTATATAAAAAGCGATGAAAAAGTTAAAAAGGGCGAGATAGTCTTTACAAAGGATGGTATTCTTCTTGGATTTGTTTATGATACATTTAAAAAAGAGAAAATTATACAAAAATTTGGTTGGGGAAATCATGAAATTTTTGGAGTTTATAAAAATACAGAATTATTAATAAAAGAAAGCGGAAATGGAAATATTATAATTAATATTCCTGAAGGGATGGAATTATTTAAAAATAAAGAGAATGTTTCTATTTTAATTTCCAATTCAAATTGGTTTAATAAAAATTTGATTTTAAAAGGCGTTGTATATAAAAAATCCAACACTATTTACTATTTAAAGCCCGATAAAATTAATTCTATTGTCGTGTTTTTTAGCGAATTTGGGGTGAGATAATGAATTATATTTATATTATCATTATGACTTTAATTGCGTCATCATGGGATAGATGGATGGGGGATATCCTATTTTTTGTTTTTCCTATTGTTTTTCTTGTAGTTCAGTATTTACTTAAAGAAAAAATGTATTTTTTTACTCTGTTATATTCTATTTTATATTTTTCATCGAAATATGATATTGGATTAATGACCATTGTATTTTTTATTCTAACAATTTTTTCTTTTCATATATTTGAGTTTTTAGAAAAGAGCTATCTAAGAAGTCTTTTCAGCACTTTTATTCCACTATTTTTTTTAGTTTTTATCAATAAGAATTATTATGTTTTGTTAATATCATATATTCTTCTTTCTATTACCCATTTTGTCATTGTTGGAAGGGTGGGGAAAAATGAACGAATCACGCTTTAAATTATTTGTTACCATAATATTTTTATCTTTTTTTATTTTGATTTCAAGAGCTATGTATATACAAATTTTTCATAATTCAAAATATAAAAAAGAGGTTGAAGAACTAAGTACAAAAATTATAACTTTAAACCCTATCAGAGGTAATATATACGATAAAAATGGTATTTTATTGGCCTGGAATGAAAAAATATATGTTATTGAAAATTTTAATGAATCTTTTTCTGAAAAAGATATACAATTATTAAAAAATGTTTTTTCAACTATTACAGATTCACCAGAAACATATATTGACAAACTAATATTTCAAAAAAAACTAAATATAAAACTAACTCCAGCTAATATAAAACAAATTTCTAATATTAAAGGAATAAGAGTTTCTGAAAAATATATAAGAAAGTATAAAGATAATACAATATATCCTATAATCGGGTATGTTAATTCTGAAGGTGTTCCTTTATATGGTGTTGAAAAACTTTATAATAATATACTTGAAGGAAAACCTGGATATCAAATTGTAAAAATTACACCTGGAGGAAGAATAGATAAAATTTTAGAAACGGTTGATCCAATAAAAGGAAAGGATTTATATCTTACTATTGATTATAATTTACAAAAATATATATACGATGAAATGGAAAAGTATAAAAAACCTGGAGCCGTAATAATGTCAAATCCCAATGATGGAAGTATTTTAGCTCTTGTTAGTTATCCATCTGTTGAACCAAATTTGTTTTCAAGTGGTTTATCAATTCAGGAGTGGAAAAAGATTATTTATGATACAAAACAGCCATTGATTAATAGAGCTATTTCTTCTGTATATGCGCCTGGATCTGTAATAAAACCGTTTTTTGCTTTAATTGGACTTGAGGAAGGTATTTCTCCGGAGTCAACTATTGTTTGTGATGGTAAATTTGAATTGAAAAATTCTCAGGGTAATGTTATTGCTGAGTATTACGATTGGAATATTTTTGGTCATGGTGTTACTGATCTTGTAAAATCATTAAGAGTTTCGTGTAATTTATATTACTATAACCTTGGACTAAATCTTGGAATAGATACAATGAGTTCTTATGCTAAATTATTTAGATTAAATGATAAAACAGGAATAGATTTAACTGGAGAAATTAATTCTGTTTTTCCAGATAGAGTATGGAAAAAAGAGACATTTGGAAAGAATTGGTTTATAGGTGAGACAATTTTAACTTCAATTGGACAGGGATATATGCAATTCACACCTATTGGAATTTTGCGTTTATACAATATTCTTTCAACTAAAGGAAAATATTATAAATTTCATGTTCTAAATAAATATGTAAAAAACATATATGAAAAACCGGTTGTTTATGAAAAAAAACTAAATTTTACATACAACATTAACCCAGTTTATTATTTTAATATTTTAAAAGGACTTATTGAAGTTACTACATTTCCCGGTAATAGCTCTAATGGTGGAACTGCATACCATGTTTTTAAGGATTTTAACGGTTTGGTGGCAGGAAAAACTGGAACTGCAGAGGTTACTGGTGGAAAATCTCCTCATTCATGGTTTGCAGGATTTATGCCGGCAAATAATCCTGAAGTATCTATTGTTGCTTTTGTTGAAAATGGTGGTTATGGTTCTGAGGTTGCTGCACCAATTGCAAGAAAAGCTCTTGAAAGATACTTGCTTGAAAAAGATTTAGAAGAAAAAAATAAACTTTCAAAGAAATAATATAAAAACTGGAGGGATGGTATGAAAAAAATTTTTATTTTTGCTTTTATGATATTATTTATTATGAGTTTCTCTCAAAATTTCTATATTTTCAGAAATATTGGTATAATGCATCTTGAATATCCATGGACTGATGAATTAACTATACCTTTAGATGATAAAGAAAATGTAATATTTGTTGAAAATGCAGAATTTTATAAAATAGAACCTTTAAATATTGAAAATATTAAATTTAAAATCATAGGAACAAATGAGGATCTAAAAAATTCTATTGGAAGTAGAATTTCCATTCTTAATACCAAACCATTAATTTTAAAAGATGCTTTAAATCCCAATTTTATATATTTTTTCAATGAATATATTAACCTGTGGTGCAAAACGGATAAAGATAATTTGAGCTTATTATTAAATAATAAAGAATTATATGCTAAAAATATTAAAGGTTCCGTTTTAATTTCCAGGCCATTAAGTTGGAATTTATCTTATAGTCTTAAATCCAATGGTGATTTATTTGTTACATATAATATAAATGGATCTTTAAAAACTTTAGAAAATAATTATAATGTTTTTTTAATCGATGATAACTTTAACACCCAGCAACAACAAAATAGAGTGTATAAATCTCTGTCTCTTGAATCCTCAAGTTATATTCCGGAAATAATAAGTGAAAGTGCAATTATTAATCTGGGAAAAATAAATTCTTTTGACGGCGTTTTTTCGAAAGTCAAAAGGTTAGGAACTATAAAAAATTATGAAGATATTAATTACTTAAACCTGAATTTTTATTCTTCTTCTTTTGAATCCAGATACATTGATATCGTCAGAGAATTTAAAAATTCAAAGGAAAATGGCCTAGGTATTCCTTTAATTCAGGGAAATGTTTATTTGTATACAAAAAAAGATAATAATGAATACATATATAAATCTTCAAAATTTCCAAAAACTAAAGAAAATGAATATGTTGATATAAATTTAGGGCAATCATGGAATTCAACTGCTTCTCTTGAAATATTAAATGACATTAGAAACAAAAAATACACTGAAAGAACTTTTAGGATAACTATAAATTCAGATAAAAAAACTAAAATAAATATAACAGGTCAATCTTTAAATATAATTAAAATTTCGGGAAATATAATTAAAAAAACACTAAACTCAGATAGACTTTCAATTTATATTCAGGGAAATCAAATAATTGAAATTACTATCAGAAGCAAAAAATAAGGAGGAGAATATGAATATAGTTTTTGATCTTGATGGAACACTGGTAAAAACGGAAAATATTGCCTTACCTGCCATTAGAAACGTATTAAAAGATTTAGGTTATAACTATAAGATAAATAAAAAAGAAATATTAAAATATATTGGTTATACAATTGATGATATTTTTGAAGGACTTTTAAAAACTAAAGATAAAAATATTATAAATAAAGCCATTAAATTACTCGATTTATATGAAATTGATATAATTAAAAAGGAAAATATAGAGACTATTTTTTTCGATGGTGTTTTCGAGGTTCTGGAAACATTAAAAAAAGATAATCATAAATTATTCATCCTTTCTAATTGTAATATAAAATATATGACAGCCCTACTTGAAAAAGGGTTGAATAAATATATCGATTCTCCTCATTGTGCTGAAATGTATGATTGGGCAGAAAAAGATTATGTTTTGAACTTAATTTCAAATGGTAATAAGAATTTTATAATGGTTGGTGATAGACACAAGGATATTGAAGCAGCAAAAGAGAATGGTTTTATTTCTATAGGATGTGCCTATGGTTTTGGCGATGAAGAAGTTAAAAATGCGGATTATATCGTTCATAATATTAAAGAGATACTTCCAATTATTGATAATCTAAAATAATATACCTAATTCTTTATCAATAAGGTAGTATAATATAAACTATATAAAATAAAAAAAGTTCCAACTCAGTAACTACATCCGTAACACATTTAAATCTATTGGAATAATTTTAAAAGACGCACCAGAAGGAACTAAATTTACTATTAAATAACTTAGAAAAAATACAAAATTGCTTATATCAAAGTACGAAAAGAGGTGTTTTTTATGTTCACTTCAGTAACAATAAAAAACTTCCGACTTTTTGAACAACTTACTATCAACAATCTAAAAAGACTAAACCTCTTCGTCGGAAAAAATAATGCTGGAAAAACAGCAATATTAGAATCAATTTTCTTACTAACATCACCAAAAAACATACAATTAAATCTTAACATAAATGCTTTTAGGGGGCTCATAGTATCACCTGCCAATATAGAATATATAATCCAATCGCTTTTTAAAAATATGGATACAAAAAAAGAAATAGAACTAACGGCAACACTAAAAAACAAAATAACAAAAACCAGAAAAATAACAATAATTCCATATCAAAATACAAATATTACATATCAAAATCCATCATTGGATACTCCAATCCAAACAATAAAAGGTTTAAAAAGCATATCAAAATATGACCAACAAGAAATAATAACATATCTAATAACCCACGAGAATAATTTTGAAATAAAAACAGAAGGGAACACATTCAACGAAGAATTTCACGGAATATTCTTAAATGCACAAACAAGAAATACTCCTGGATTACCTCAAATGTTCTCGAAAATAATAATAGAAAAAAAGAAAAAAGATATAATAGAAATACTGAAAAAAATAGATCCGTCAATAAAAGACCTTGAAATTGGAGGGGATGGAATAATATACTGCGATACAGGGTTGCCTAAATTATTTCCAATAAACCTGATGGGAGATGGAATAGTAAAGTTGCTATCAATCCTCACTGCCATGTATAATTACAAAAACGGTATAGTAATAATAGATGAAATAGAAAATGGTTTACATTACTCATCCCTAAAGTCATTATGGTCTGGCATAAACGAAGCATCAAAAAAATTCAACGTTCAGGTGTTTGCAACAACCCATTCATGGGAATGCCTGGAAGCATTCTCAAAAACTTTAAAAAACGAAAATGACATAAAATTATACAGAATTGATAAAAACGAAGAAAATTTCAAAATCGTAGAATATGAGAATGAATTGATAAACCTATCACTCCAGAATAATTGGGAGCTGAGATAAGTGAATCAGAAAATAGAATCAGATAAACTATTATTAGTTGAAGGAAAAGATGAAGAAAATTTCTTATTAGCCTTCTTAAAACACTTAAACATATCAAATATTCAAATACTAACAGTTCAAGGAAAAGAAAACTTTAAAAAAGAACTGAAATTAATTACCAAATTTCCAGATTTTGAAAAAATTAAAATCATGGGAATAGTAAAAGATGCAGATAACTCATTTCACAATTCATTAAAAAGTATTGTAACTATATTATCCAATCTTGGATTTCAGGTTAATCAAGATGGTTCATTTTCAAATGGAAAACCAAAAATTGGAATATTCATAATGCCAGATCATAAAAGTCCAGGGATGCTTGAAGATTTATGCTTATCTTCAATCAAAGAGCAAAAAGAAATAAAATGTTTCGAAGAGTTTTTTATATGTTTAAATAACAATGAAATAACGAACTTTAAAAATCTCTCAAAATCTAAAACACTTGCTTATCTGGCTTCGCAAAAAGAACCCGTTAATTCACTTGGTTTAGCAGCTAAAAAAGGATATTGGAATTTTGAAAAAATGGAAAAACTTAAAAATTTCTTATTAAATTTTGTCTGACAATAATTAAAAAATCACCATTGTTTATCCCGTAGGCGTGAATATTTTCTTTGAAAATATTGAAATGTTTTTATTTTAAGATCTTAAATCTTTAACCTATAACCCGCCGTAGGCGAAAATATTTGCTTTGCAAATATTTTAAGAATTTATTTTTTAAAATAAAATGATTTTATCCTAATATTTACCGAAGGAGAGCGACATCTCAAAATTTTTTTTAATTAAAATCCAATTTTTAATCCTATTACCCACCGTAAGTGTGAATATTTTCTTTGAAAATATTGAAAAGTTTTAATTTTAAAATCTTTAATCTTTATCCTATAACCCGCCGTAGGCGTGTAACACCGGAGGTGAATCATGAGAAGATTCTGCACAAGTGGTCCCGTTGATAAAAAGACATGTTATTACATAGAAAGACCAGATATAATGAAAGAAGCGCTTGATCATATAGAAAATTGGAGATACTTTACAGTATCAGCACCAAGACAAAGTGGAAAAACAACACTGCTAAATGATATAGTTGAAAAAATAAAAGATAAATATTTAACAATATTTATTTCATTTGAAAGTTATGGGGATAAAACAAAAACATCATTCTTAAAAACAATTGTAAGAGATTTCAAAATAAAGATAAAATCACTTTATTCTGAAAATATAGAAATCGAAGAGCCGGAAGAAATGGATGATATAAGAAGAATTATGATGAGATTAAATGAAACAACAGGAAAAGAAGTAGTATTAATGATAGACGAATTTGAAAAATTAGATGAAAAAATAATGAATGAATTTTTACATGTAATACGAAGCATATATCATGATAGGGAAATATACAAACTCAGAAGTGTAATATTAATAAGCGTAGGATACTTAAGCGGAATATTAGAAGACAATGCCAGTCCATTCAACATAGCAGAACATTTAGAAGTGCCGTACTTTACAAAAGAACAAGTATATGATTTACTTTCGCAACACGAAAAAGAAACAGGACAAATATTCGAAGAAAAAGTAAAAGAATTAATATGGCATAACGCAGCAGGACAACCAGGATTAACCAATGGACTTGCATATGACTTAGTAATGAAAAAGGCAAAAGGAGAAAAAATAATAACAGAAAAACATTTTGAAAAAACATTATATGATTATATGAGAGTATATATAGACAAAAACATATCAAATATAATAAACAAAGCAAAAAAAGAAAAAAAATTAATGATGAAAATATTATTTGAACCAAATAATATAGAATTTAATATATATGATGAAAACATAAAATTCTTATATTTAAACGGAGTAATAGACAATTGTGAAGGCATATGCTGTGTGAAAGTGCCGTTGTATTACAAAGCATTATATGCAAGATTCAAACCACAAATCAATGGAGAAAAAAATTATATGGCAACAATAAAAGATACAATAAAACCATATATAAAAGAAGATGGGAGCTTGGATTTAAACAAATTAATGAAAAGATATATAAGATACATAAAAGAACGAGGAGCAGTAATGTTCAAAGGCAGGAACTATTACGAAGGAGTATATCAATACAATCTTGATCAATTTCTTGGATTATATGTAGAAGCGGCAGATGGAAAAGTATATCCAGAAACACAAATAGGCGGAGGAAGAATAGATTTATTGATAAATTTAAACAACAAAGAATATTTAATAGAAATAAAAGCAAACATAACAGGAAATGATTATGAAAAAAGTAAAAAACAAATAAAAGAATATATAAAAAGAAAAGGGTTAAAAGAGGGATGGTTAATAATATATTCAAATACAATAAAAGATTTTGAATATATATTAGAAGAAGAAAATGGAATAAAATTACACATTTGGTTTATAAAAACGAATTTTAAAAGTCCATCAAATGTAAAATAATTTTATGTATGGCTTTTTAGAAAAAAATATTATCATTCATTAATATTTGCAATAATAGCATCATCAGGAATAGATGTAAAAGCAGAAGGATTAACAAATTTAGGGCTCAGCGACTTTTAACCTACCGGAGAAGAGCGACAGATCAAAAGTTTTTTTAATTAAAATCCAATTTTTAATCTTATAATCCGCCGTAGCGTGAATAATTGCTTTGCAAATATTTTAAGAATTTATTTTTTAAAATAAAATGATTTTATCCTAATCCCTACAGGAGATTAAATAATTACACTGTAATTATTTAATAGTTTTTTTATCTTTTAAAAATCAAAAAAATATAAACCGCTGCCCGCAATAGCGTGTATATTTTCTTTGAAAATATTAAAAAGTTTTTATTTTAAAATAATAAATTATTATCCTATAACCCGCTGTAAGCGTGTAACACCGGAGGTGAGCCATGAGAAAAAAAATACCATATGGAGAACAAAATTTTGAAAGAGTAATAATGCAGAATTATTATTACATAGACAGAACAGAATATATAGAAAAATTAGAATCATTAAATGAAAAAAATATAGTGTTTTTAAGGCCAAGAAAATTTGGAAAAACATTGTTCTTAGATACACTTTCAAAGTATTATGATATCAATTATGCAGAGAAATTTGAAGAATTATTTAAAAACTTATACATAGGAAAAAATCCAACATCGTTAAAAAACAGTTATTATATTTTAAAAATGAATTTTTCTGGAATACAAACAGAAAATAAAGAAAAATTAATAAGTAGTTTTAAAAATAATGTAATATCTTCACTGGATGACTTCAACACCAGATATGAAATAAAACTAAAAATAGAAAAAGAATACACAGAACCTGCAGATATAATAAGGGCATTTTTAACAGACGCTAAAGAAAAATTAAATAAACCAATATACTTATTAATAGACGAATATGATCACTTTGCAAATGAATTATTGAGTTTTAACCTTGATTTATTCAAAGACAGCGTAACAAAACATGGATTTGTAAGAAAATTCTACGAAGAAATAAAAAAAGGAACAAAAACAATAATAGAAAGACTATTCATGACAGGTGTAAGTCCAATAATGCTGGACTCATTAACCAGTGGATTTAACATAACAATGAATATAACATTAGCACCAGAATTCAATGAAATGCTTGGATTCAAAGAAGAAGAAGTAAAAGAATTATTGGAATATTATGACATATATTCAGAAAAATTATTAAAAGAAATGCAAGAAAATTATAATGGATATATATTCAACATAAACGCAAAAGAAAAAGTATATAATCCAGACATGGTATTTTATTTTATAACAGAATATTTTTCAGAAAAAAGACCACCAAAAAAAATAATAGATGACAACATAATGAGTTATTATAAGAAAATTCGGAATCTATTCAGTCTTGGTGAATTAATATATATAAAAACGGATGAAGAAAGCAATAAAGAATTAACAAATGAAGAAAAACAAAAAAAATATTTAAAAAAAATAATCGGGAAATTATTAAACGAAATATTACTAACAGGAAAAACAGAGCTAACAGAACTAACAACAATGTTTAATCCAGGAAAAAGGATAGAAATAAAAGACATAAAATCATTATTATTCTATCTGGGATTCATGACTTTTGAAAAAAAAGGCATAATAACATATCTAAAAATACCAAATTATTCAATGAAAAAAATATTCTCAGAATATTTCACAGAATACATAGAAGAAAAACTAACAGAATATATAGACCCAGAGCCAATAGAAATAGCGGTAAGAAAGATACTATCAGATGGAGAAATAAAAAGCTTTGCAAAAGAAATAGAAAGCCTACTGAACAAAATGGACAACAGAATATTCATGGGATTAGATGAAAAATACATAAAAGCAATAATGTATAGTTATTTAGTATTAACGCCATATGCAATGGTAAAAATGGAATATCCAGTAGAAAATGGGTATATAGACATAGCAATGTTCAAAAGATACGAAGAAGTGCCATATGAAGCGATAATAGAAGTAAAATACATAAAACAAAAAGGATACACAGAAGAAAAATTAAAAATGAAAATAAAACAGGCAAAAGAACAAAAAAGAAAATACAAGAAATCAGATGAATTAAAGGCAAGAAATGAAACGATGAAAAAGTATATAATAGTTGTTGTTGA